>JBBJMD010000095.1:0-15092 GCA_037719925.1 Ferruginibacter sp. | reverse complement strand
GAGGTCCATCTGGGAGGGTCCGCCCTGCATCCAGAGCAGGATGACACGCTTAGCCTTGGCTGGAAAATGAGGCTGCTTAGGCCCCATAGGATTGACCAGTTGCTCAGCTAAAGCCTGCTGAGCAGCCATAGCTGCCATAGCGATTGAACCGAAGCCGCCGCCCATGGTGCGCAGGAAGCCACGCCGGTCACGCGGAAAGGGATCAACTGGATGCTTCATCAGACTACCTCCTATACAAAAACTCGCTGGATGCAAAAATTGCGTGACAGTAGCGCGCCCAGCCTTCCACCGCTGTATCGCTACGGCCGGTCAGCTTACCCAGACCCGCTCCGAAATCCGACAGAAACTGGCGTGCCTGCTGCTTGTCACGCACGGTGGCAGGACGGTTCAGTGTCTCCAGAATAAGACGCGAAATTCGGCCTTCGTCATCCAACCTGGAATCGTTAAGCAGCTTTTCGGCTAAGCTTCGGGACTGTTCTTTGATGAACGGCGAGTTCATCAGGTACAGCGCCTGAGTCGGAACCATCGTTTGAGCACGTGCGCCGACCACCTGGTCCGGATCCGCAAAATCGAACAGGTTTAGAATATCCACATCCGTTAATTTCTGCAATATTTTTGTAGCGTTAGGCCCCTGTATGGCCAGCAGGCATGTCTTGTCGGAAATATCTTCTAGATCAGCGTCATTCGTATTTAATTTGCTGATCCAATTCCAATCCTTCTCAATATTTCCAGAATTCACAACCAGCATATAGACGTTATTTTCTTCAAGACAATAAACAAGCAGGTCATCTACTATGCCGCCTTCCTTATTAGGCATACAACTATATTGAGCTTTTCCGGCCGTGAGTTTGGAAGCATCATTGGTTGTAATACGTTGAATAAGCTCTAATGCATTTACACCTTTGACCATAAATTCACCCATATGGCTTACGTCAAACACACCTGCATTGTTACGCACTGCCGCATGTTCATCATTTATCCCGGTATATGAGATGGGCATGTTATATCCTGCAAACTCCGCCATTCGTGCACCCAGGGCTACGTGTTTATCAGTAAACGCAGTAGTTTTCATTTGAAAATTTTAGGTGGGCAAATGTATATCAAAAATGCCGCAGAATGAATTAATGCACGTTTCCGAGCCTTAATGTTAGGGGGAAATTAACCGGCCGGACTTCTCCCCGCGGCCAATTTTTTTCAATCCTTTTTACCAGCACTTTTAAGGGACTAAATTTGTTTACCTGAATGAATTGTTGCAGCGCACTCCAGGTATTCAAATAACCCTCCAGTTGTTGCAGATTCCAATTAACCCTGATGTTAAACGGTGGAGATGGGATCGGTGCGAAGGGAAATGGTATGTCTATATATCCATTATTCACATATTTGCGGGCGTCATCCCAATAGGTGCCAAGAGTTTGATAATGATAATCTTGAATGATCTCGTCTGTTAAGGAATCGATCTCCAAAAGCCCATAGGTCCATGCTGCTATTACTGCTGAACTTTTTGTTACTCGTTTTACCTCCCTGTAAAACTCGTCCCCAGCAAACCAATGTAATGCCTGGGAAACTGTAACAAGGTCCACACTATCAGCTGGTAAACTCGTATTCCCAGCGGCTTCTACTGCGTAAATCACATTAATCTCCCTCCGGGCATTTTCTATTTGCTTGCTGCTTATGTCAGAAGCGTACACCTGCGTGAAGTATTTGCTTAATGCCGCTGCAGCCTGGCCATTTCCGGTTCCGCAATCCCATGCAAGTTGTTTCTCATTTACAAAATGCATGATGTAGTCATAAAGCTCCCTTGGATATACAGGGCGAAACATGGCATATGATGTCGCTAGGGTAGAAAAGTTATCTTTTAATAGGTCATTCTTCATGATCTTTCCACAAAAATAAAAGAATCCCGCCTTTGCAGACGGGACCTTTGTTGCTTCAACTTCAACTCAACTATTGAAACTATTTTAATTCAATATCAACATAGGATTATAGGCAGGCAGGCTATATGAAATGGAAACATTGGGAACAGCCTTATCATCAATTTTTTCAAGCTGCTGTTCTATTTTCTTCTTTAACCTCTCCAGGGAATCTTTTGTATTAAGTTGAATACCGGGGCGTGCCCTGTTTATCGTGTCAATAAGTAGTGGCGCATTATTGTTATCATACCGGTAATTGTCTCTATTCTCATTGGTAATATTTACACCATTGCTGTCAATGACGATTCCTGACCCACCTCCCTGTATATTGATGCCGTCCTCGCCGATCCTTAATGTACCATCTCCGGGGTTGCCCTTTACCTGTTTCCCATTCATTGTATATAGGCCATCACTTTTCATGACATAATCCACATCATGGTCCCATCCTTCTTCCAGGTCTTCGAATTCAATATCCGGATCATTGCTCCAGGGACCGTTAAAATGAATATCATGCCCCCAGCCAACGCTTCGGCCAATTTTGATCTGTTTACCGACAGGCACATACACTGTAATAACAATTCGCTGGTTACGAAATTTGTCTACGCGGTTTATTGCGATCCCTTTGTCGATTATCAGTAATGAGTCTTGCTGAACCGCATTAAATTCAATCAGGTTGGCCAACCTGTTGGCTGAAACCTTATTTGGGCCCGAGGCGATCCTAAGCATGGTTACCCTAAAACTGTCTGTGGGAGATTTAATGATATTTACCTTGATATTTTTTACGTAGGCGGTATCGTCTTCAAGACCTTCAAAAGGCTCCATTTTAAACCAGCGGTTACGGTAGTATTTTTTATCCGGGGATGATGAAGTAATCTCAAGTTTGTTGATCCCCGGATTTACTAATGAAATGTCTTCTTCATTTAACCTGTTGGTGGTTCTGAAGTCCTGCCCAAGTGAAGTAATAAGCGATATAAAACAGACCAATCCTACTAACCACAACCCAAGGAAAGTAAACCTCATTGTTCTTCTATTGCTCCGGATCTTGGCCAGCCTCCGGATGATCCAGGTGATAATCCAATAATGGGAATTGCAATAAAAAATATCAATGTTCCCCAGGCGAAAGCATTTTGCCAGCCATCCCTTAATAGAAAATCTTTCATTGGAAAAAGTCCCAAAGCAAGAATACCAAAGGCAAATAGTCCTACTACGAAGGCAAACGCAAAACACCCCAGTATAAAGTATGCAAAAATCTTGAATAAGAATATGATTATATCCCCCAGGGAACGGCTTCCCCGCCTTGCAAAACTCCCTGCTTCTGCACCAAACGTTTTTCCTCTTTCCTGGGCAAATGACTTTGCCTGTTTGCTGAATTTTTCAGCCCGTTGCTGCACATCTTTCATCTCTTCTTTTACCGATTTTTTGATGGAATTCATGTCAACTTTTTCCCCTTTCATTTCCAATCTTTCTGTTGTAGAAAAAGCCTCCGGAATTACAAGCCATAAAATAATATATACAATTAGTGCCCCGGGGCTGAATCCAACCCTTAAAAAGTCAGGAAAGTCATCCCATCTCGAAATAAAACTCAGAAACGGAAGGAGAAACAAAACCCTGGGTATCCATGGATTTATACTGAAGTAATTAGCCATACCGCTACAAACACCGCCGATAATTTTATTTTCGCTGTCCCGGTATAATTTTTTCCGAAGACCGCCTATTTCTGTGGTAGCTGTGCTTGGCACCACTATCCATAAAATAAGGTAAGGGATAAGCCCAACTCCAAAGGAAATAGCCAATACCACAAAGATGATCCGCACAATTACCACATCCATTCCAAAATAATTAGCCAGGCCACTGCAAACACCGCCAATTACCTTGTCGTTTTCATCCCGGTATAGGCGCTTTGGATGCGTTGTACCAGAGAATTGAGCAGATGATCCTGGATAGGTGCCTGTATTCAAAGGATCACCCGCGCTTTCAGATGTATCAAAATCTTCGGGCCGACCCATACTTTTTATTATTGCATTTATATGGTCATCTGTTATACAGGTTGATCCTTCTTTGATACGCTCCTGGAACAGTTCCCCGATCCTGCTTTCTATATCATTAATAATTTCTTCCTTGCCTAACTCATTGGAAAAATATCGAGTGAGGCTTGCTGTATATTCTTTTAAGATCTCAAAAGCACTAACTTCTATTGGCACTACCCGCCCCTGGAAATTGATATTTATTACTTGTTTCATGATGAGAAAATTAATTTTTGTTGTCTGGTTATTCCCTTTGTGAAAATGAACCTGACTTTAATTTTGTTTCGTTAGTTTTTTAATTAAAATGAAGTTCTTTGTTGAAGTTTTTGTCATTCCGAAGCGGTCAATTTTCGAACTGCATTAGCCAGTTCATTCCAGGTGGATTCAAGCTCATTATAAAAATCTGCACCTTTATCCGTGAGTGAAAAATATTTTCTTGGTGGCCCGCTATTGCTTTCCACCCACCGGTAGGTTAGCAATTCTGCGTTTTTAAGCCTGGTGAGCAAAGGATACAGTGTGCCTTCGAAAATATTCAGGTTGGCCGATTTCATTTTGTCAATGATATCGGAAGGGTAGGCTTCCTGCTTATCACCGAGAGGATACAAAATTCCAGAACTCCTTTTCGCATCTGGCTGGCTGTGTTGTCAATGTTCATTAGTTTAATTTTTTAATTTCCTAAATTTTTCAACCTTTCAAACCCGCGTTTTTGTTGATTGACACATCAAAGATATTCAAATTATAGTACTATGCAAAACATAATACCATTTATTTTATAGTAGTGGGCAAAAGATTTTTACTTAGAAACCCTTAAAACCCAAAATGGGCTTGATGTATGGCATTTTTCATAAGTTCGGATTGCCTTTAAATTATGTATAAAAGGAAAATATACGTGACGAATGGTGGCCATTTGATTAGGTTGTTAAAGCTGTTTTAATGTATAAGAAAATGAATAGAAATATTATTGATGGTGCTTCTTTTGAAATACAAGGAAACAAACCAGATGAAACCGTTATTAGGATTTTCGCTTTTAATGATCCTTTACTCATGTGCTGGAACTAAAAGAAATTACCTTGAAAGAAATGATGCTGATAAAGCTTTGAGGGACGCGGTGAAACAATTGAGTAAAGAACCTTCTAATGATAATGCAAAAAATGCGCTGCCTGTACTCTATGCACGAATTACCCAGCACCACCTCCTTAACATAAAATCGTTGGCCAATGAAAAGGACCTTTCACGGTGGGAAAAAATAATTGCTGAATATGATGCTTTGCAGACGGCATATGAAAATATTATAACCTCACCTGCCGCTTTTAAACTTGTAACCCCAGAAAACTATAACACTCAGCTGTTGGATGCAAAGCATTCAGCAGCGGCCGCTCATTATGATTATGGCCAGGAAATGTTTTCTGTCCCTGGCAGAAGCAATGCCAAGTACGCTTTTATTCATTTTAGAAATGCCGAAAAATTTATCCCGGAATTCAGGGACGCTAAAATAATGATGAACCGCTCTTATGAAAATTCAATCGTAAATGTTATTATAAACCCCGTGCAGGACAACTCGTTTTTTTTCAATAGTGGCTGGGGAAATACCGGTTATAACTATTCGAATGAATATTTTCAGCAAACACTGGTGAGAGAACTTGGAAAGGATAACCAACGTTACCCTGCAAGGTTCTATACCGAATGGGAAGCCAGGAGAGAAAATATAAAGCCTGACTGGCTGGTCACATTAAGCTTAAGAAATATGGATATACCATATCCGATTACTAATAATTATTCCAGGAATACAAGTGCCCAGGTACAGGTCGGGACCGATACATCCGGTCGACCTATTTACAACAATGTATATGCAACGGTAAATATTTCACGCACGGGCTTCACTGCAAGAGGAAACATGGAAGTACTGATAAAAGACCTGGCAACCCAAAAAGACATAAGTTATCGAACCTTCAGCGATGACTACAGGTGGGAGGAAGAACGTGCAACTTATACAGGCGATAGCCGGGCACTAACGGGACGGGATTGGCAGCTTATCAATAATCAATATTACTCTACCCCAAGAAAAGAAGACGTACTTAATGAGCTTTACAAAAGGATCTACCCACAGGTAAAAAATAATATCATTTATACAGTAGACTGGTAATATAGCCTTCGCACATGCTTAACGAAATCCAGGTCCTCCATCAATCAAAAATCATATAAACCAGCCAACTCATGCAGTAAGCAAGCAGTGTCATATAAATTAATTGTATGATCGGCCACTTCCAACTACGTGTTTCCCTTTTAACAACCGCAATCGTACTCATACACTGCATCGCCAGTACATAAAACACAAGCAGCGATAAGCCGGTGGCCAAAGTATAGACTTTAGTTCCATCTTCTTTAACAGCTGCATTCATTTTTTGCCGGAGGGTACTGTTATTTTCGTCTACATCCTCGCCCACACTATACAATGTTGCCATTGTTCCTACAAAAACTTCTCTGGCCGCAAAAGACGTTATAAGTGCAATGCCTATTTTCCAATCATATCCCAATGGGGTTATCAATGGTTCAATGGCTTTCCCCAAGGTGCCGGCATAAGAGTTTTGTAATAATTCTGTTTTTTTCAAACGAGCCATCTGATCGGCATGCGCAGGGTTATTAAGGATCAGTGTGTCATAACGTGAAGCCACCTTTTTCATTTTTTCTGGTGGGCCGTAACTGCTAAGTGCCCATAACAATAAACTTATCACCATGATCACTTTGCCCGCATCAAAGACAAATATTTTGGCTTTTTCAATCATTGTAACAAAGACATTTTTCCAACGTGGGCCCCTGTATACCGGCAACTCAAGTATAAAGTAACTCCGCTCAGTTGAATGAATAAACCATTTCATCACCCACGAAACGATCAATGCCATTGCAGTACCGAGAAAATATAATCCCATCATTACAAGTCCCTGCAGGCTCAGGAAACCAAAATAAAATTTTCCCGGGATCACCAGTGCTATTAGAATGGTATACACGGGCAGCCTGGCACTGCAGCTCATAAGTGGTGTAACCATAATGGTAAGCAATCGTTCTTTTTTATTTTCAATATTACGTGCGCTCATGATCGCCGGCACGGCACAAGCCAGCCCGCTTATCATAGGCATTACGCTTTTTCCGTTGAGTCCTGCTTTTCGCATAAGCTTATCCGTTAAAAAGCTAATTCGTGCCATGTACCCGGTATCCTCTAAAAGCGTAATTATGCCAAACAGGATCATGATCTGGGGGACAAATAACATGATCCCACTCAGGCCGGCAACGAACCCATTTATAAATAAATCACTGAACCAACCGACCGGCAATACGGCAGATAGCCATCGAGCCAGTTGCCCAAAACTCCATTCAATTGCATCCATAGGGTATTGTGCCACAAGGAATATACTTTGGAAAAGAAGAAACATTACAGCAACCAGGATTAAATATCCCCATACCCGGTGCAGAAGAACATTATCAAGCTTTTCAGTAAATAAAGATTTCTGCAAAGGATCGATCTCTACGACGGTTTGTTGCATGATATGCTTGATATGGCCATACCGCTGCATGATCTCCTCTGCCTGCAACCTGGTACCATTAAATTGTGTGCCCAGCTTTATCTTTAAAACAGCATTGTGTTGTTCACCCGATAAAAAAAAGTGTTCATGATTAATTAAATAATGGATCGCGGTGTAATTGCTAACCAGGGGAAATACATGCTTCAACTCTGCAATCGCCTCCGGCGCCAGTTGTTTTAAATCAATGAAATCCCTGGAGCGGCCCTGCTGTAGATTCTCCGCAATTAATTCTATCGCTTTTTTTAACGCAGTAAGGCCCTTGTTCTTTCTTGGGTTTATTGCTACAATGGGAACACCCAATTCTCTTTCCAGCCCGGGGATATCAATCTGGGTTCCCTTCTGCTTGGCAAGGTCCATCATGGTGAGGGCAATAACGACCGGAATCTTGAGATCAATTATCTGTGAACAAAATAACAGGTTGCGTTTAAGGTTACTTGCATCGGCAACAACTACAATAACATCAGTTTTTATGGCAACATCCTGTTGAAGCAAAACTTTATAGGAAACCCATTCGTCCCCGCGCTTGGGATAGAGGCTATATGTTCCAGGCAAGTCAATAAAATTCGCAGAAATTTTTTCAGAGATTTGGCTACTGCCTGTCTTCTTGTCTACTGTTACGCCGGGAAAATTACCCACTTGCTGCCTTAAACCGGTAACCGCATTAAAGAGAGAACTTTTCCCGCTATTGGGGTTTCCTACCAAAGCAATGTTAATGATTGTGCGCACAGACGTAAAACTTCCTCGATGTTGAATTGCAAAATTAACGACTACTGAAAGTTTACAGTTACGAAATAGAGAAAGATAATTGCATACAGGGTTCTAAAATTTCATTTATGGGAAAAAGCGTTCTTTACCTTTGCGAGGAATAGTATTAAGCCATATGAAAAATTTATTTTTATTTTTTATCGTTCTTGGCCAGGGGTTGTATGCGCAACAAACTAAGGATGAAAGAGATGTTGTCAACAACTTAAAAAAAACGATCGGTTACTTATCTGATGATAAATTAGAAGGCAGGCGAACCGGGTCAAAAGGGGAAAAACTTGCATATGAGTTTATCCAGGCCAGGTTTAAAGAAATCGGACTGACCCCTATATTCAATACGGACTCTTATCTGCAGCAATTCGATGTAAAGGATGGGAAAAAAATTGACCCCGGTACAAGCCTAAATTTTCAAAAGGTACCCTTAACCATAAAACAGGATTACTTCCCGCTATCATTTTCCGGTGATGTTGATAAGCTTATCGTTTCATTCCAAAACATTGATAATGCAGGTTTTTCCGATTTAAAAACAGTGTTGCAGGAAAATGAGGCGAATCCTCATTTTGACCTCCGGGAAAATATCTACAATGCGGCCAGGGAAGCTGAACGTAAGGCAAAAAAACTGTTTTTTATCTTCAATTCCTCGGCCTTAAAAGATAACATTTTTTTTGATCCAAAGGACACATTAAAGCGATTAGGCATTCCTGTTATTTACCTGGAAAATGCAGTGTTAAACAAGTTCCGCTCTTCCGGAAATCCGGTTAACATTACCCTCACGGTCAAAATAAATGATGAAAGAAGAACGGGCCATAACGTTGCCGGATATATTGATAATAAGGCCAAATCTACCATCATACTGGGTGCGCATTTGATCATTTGGGTTACGGTGAAGATCACAATTCACTACATAAGCAATGTGCCTGAAATACATAATGGGGCAGATGATAATGCCAGTGGCATTGCAGCTTTGATAGAATTAAGTAAAGTGCTGAGAGGATCTGCGTTGACCCGTTATAACTATCTTTTTGTTGCATTTTCCGGGGAGGAGCTGGGCCTCTATGGTTCCAAATATTTTACTGAACATAGCCCTGTCAATTTATCTTCGGTAAATTATATGATCAACATGGATATGATAGGCAGGTTAAAAGATAGTGCTCATTCGTTAACAGTGGGAGGTTTTGGTACTTCACCTGCATGGAATGATTTAATTGATCGAAATAATGATTATTTAAAGATAAAACTAGATAGTAGTGGCGTTGGCCCAAGTGACCACACCTCTTTTTACAGGAAAAATATTCCGGTATTGTTTTTCTTCACAGGCTCGCATATTGACTATCATAAACCAAGTGATGACGCTGATAAAATTAATTATGAAGGGGAGTTATCTATTATCAAATATATTTTCAACCTTATTAAATTAACGGATGCGAAAGACAAGCTGATATTTACAAAAACCAGCGAAGGTGCCCTGATGGGTAAAAGCAGTTTCAAAGTGACTTTAGGTGTTATGCCTGATTATTCGTTTACCGGAAATGGAGTAAGGATTGATGGGGTGAGTGAGGGACGGGCAGCACAAAAAGCAGGTCTCATTGCCGGAGACGTACTTTATCAACTTGGTCCACATTCATTTAATGATGTGCAAACTTATATGCAGGTATTGAACAAATTTGAAAAAGGACAGGCAACAAAAGTAAAAGTGATGCGGGGTAAAGAAAAGAAAGAATTTGATGTAGTATTTTAGATATTGTTATTCCGTGCCAGTTAAATAGAAAGAAAAGCCTCATAATGCGAACACCCTTCAGACATGAAACTGAAAATTGATAATGAAACCCTTGCGGAAGAGTTTTTTGAGTGCACCCGTCTGCTTGGTATTGTAGCACCTGTAAAAGATTATCAATTTACCTGGCATATAAATCAGTGCCTTGGCTACGGCTTCAGGCGTAATAACAGCCTTGAAATTCAATTAAGAAAAAAAGAACGGAATTATTTTTTCCCTATCTATGAATTCCTGGTGCCCGGCTGTTGTATGGGGCATTATCTTTATAATAACCAGGATGACGGAGAATATCTTTTGCCGGAATTTAAACACCTTGATTTCTTATGGCTAACCAAAGGGGAAGAAATGCAGACTGAAGAATTATTTATTCTGCAGCAATCGATAAAAGGCCTGCCTGCCGTACAATTAGTAAATGAGATGACCAATGAGAAAATTAAAAATAAGCAACACCTTATATTTTAAATCGCTGTTTTATGTGGATAGAAACTGAAAATAGACTATACAGAAAATTCGAATTTTCTGGTTTTTCTGAGGCCTTTGGTTTTATGACCAGGGTTGCCCTTGCAGCAGAAAAATTAGATCATCATCCCACATGGAGCAATACATACAAGACCGTCGAGATATGGCTCAATACCCACGATGCAGGCAATACGGTTACTCAAAAAGACAAAAACTGGCTGGTATAATTGATTCACTGCTCTAATTTTTACCTGCACCAGCTTTTCCCTGTTTTAACAAATTTTCCTATAGGTTCAATGTGATTCTGTAAGCCATTGCTCTTAATAAATCTTTGATCTCCTCCAGTGAACCGGGGCTAACACTAAAAAGCAATCCACCGTTGGTTTGCGGATCGGGCAGCACGCTGAATGCTTCCATCACGTTTACTTCTTTTTCAAACCCAACTTTCACACTATAACTATTCCAGTTCCTGAAAGTTGCATCGGGGATTGTTCGTTCAGGTAAATATTCTTTTACTCCATCCGTTAAAAGGATTTTTGAATAATATATCTCTGCAGATAAACCGGCTCCCGCGGCCATTTCTATTAAATGGCCTAGCAAACCAAAGCCTGTTATATCGGTCATTGCAGATACACCTTTAATCTTACCTAACTGCTCCCCAAGCTTATTCAATTGCGTCATTTGGGTGATCATTGCCAACTCATGCTGCGCCTTCAATACACCTTTTTTTTGCGCGGTAGTTAATATGCCAACTCCAATTGGCTTGGTTAGAAATAAGATATCGCCTTCTTTCGCAGTGTTGTTCTGTTTTACGTGTTCAAGTTTTGCCATGCCTGTTACAGCAAGCCCAAACATAGGTTCTATGCTGTCAATACTGTGGCCACCAGCCAAGGGAATACCTGCATCTGCGCAGATCTTTCGTGCTCCGTCTAACACCTCTTGTGCAAGCGCAGCCGGTAGTTTATCAGCGGGCCATCCTAAAATAGCTACAGCCATCAACGGCCTGCCGCCCATTGCATATACATCACTAATTGCATTTGCAGAAGCGATCATCCCGAAATCAAATGCATCGTCCACAACGGGCATAAAAAAATCAGTCGTTGATATTACGCAATTTCCATCGCCAATGTTATATACTGCAGCATCATCCCTGGTGCTGTTTCCAACTATAAGATTTTTATCCTGTAGAACGGGATAGGTTGTTTGCAAGATCTCTTCAAGAATTTTCGGGGCAACCTTACAGCCACAACCAGCTCCGCGGGAATATTGGGTAAGTTTTATTCTTGGGGTTTCGTCCTTTGATATTTCGGTTGTCATTAATTTTTTCTTCTTTTAAATATGACCGATGCATTCTTCTGGAGATCACCGCTAAACCTTATCTCATAAATATCTTTTCCATCACGCACTACGAGCAGGCCGGAATTTGGAGGGAGTGTGCCAAGATTTTCCGCATACATGACCAATTCAATACTATCTAAATCAGCACGTATGTTTATTGTTTGCCGAATCGCCTTCGTGCTCAATCGTTGTTTTGCCATGATAATATTACCGTTCACTAAAACACTTACTGTATCACCATCTACTTCTCCATTATCATACAATGAAAGTTCGAGGCTATCAGTTTTAAAAAACATGGTTTCCTGTAAAATAGTTTTTCTTACCGACACGTCTGCGGCCGGTTTAGGACTGATGGAAGCAACTGATAAATTTTTATTTTTTACTATTGGTTGAATAGCTACTTTTTGATTCGGAGCTTTAACGGTTTGTGTTTTTGAAATATCTTTTTTAATATCAATTTTGCTGATAGACGATTGTGACCGGGTAAGGGATTTTTCTTCATCGTCCTGAGTTACATCGACATCCTTTTTAAAAAAAGAAAGTTTGTCCAGCCCAAGTTCCTGTAAATGCGCCATCAGATCAGAATGCCGGCGGTAATCGTTTTTTCTTTGCAGGGTTACTGTGCCCGTTGCGGGACTATATTGTTTTGTACGGTTAGTTGTGAAGATCCCTGACAATATTAAAATGCTATCCTGCACCTGTAAAGTTAGGACGTGTAATCTTCGAACACCTTTTGGCGGGCTTTCCGGATAATTATAAGCGATAATATCAACGTCAGTAATGATTATTTTTCCGTCAGTTTTCTTAACCTTCAGCTCTTTTACCACGAAATAATCTTTATCATTATACCATGTATGCGAAAAACCGGAAAACTTTCCCTTGTTTTCACTAATCCCAATTTCATATTTGTAAAATTGTTGAGTACTGTCATTATATATAGTTCCTTTCCACAACCCGGTTATATCAACGTCAGCAATAGCCACATCCTGCGCATGTGGGTTTTCGCGAAATATAAGTAATAGAATTATCAAACATTGACAGTAGCGCATGCAAGAAGTTTTTCAGTATTAAAAATGTGATCAACAGTTGAACAATCAATTTTTATTAATAGCCCGTCAATGTTCTCCCTGTTATATAGAGCCTTTACGTATTGTTTATCATAGTATTTGAGCAGAATATCAAAGCAACGGGAAAAGTCATCTTCTAATAAAAATCCAATAGCTGTTTTTGTTTCCAATGGCCCAAGTCTTTTTTGAATGCGAATGATCGAATTGACCATCTTTTCTTTATCATGTTTACCATAGGCTTTAACGATATAGTCTAATCTTAATGCATAAGGAATGTTAATAAAATAAACCGGCTTACTACGCATTGTTTTCCAAAAATTATTTGGAATGTTCAATGATCCAATTCGCTGTGACTCATCTTCTAACCAACATAAATGACCGGAATGCTTAGTTAATGCGCCAGCCAAAATATTTTCAAACATTTCCTGGGTGGGCTGGGGTAATTGTCCCAAAGCGCCAAACGCAGAGCCTTTGTGATTAGCTATCCCCTCGAGGTCTATTCCATGTTGTCCGGATTTTATGATGTCCTTGATGATCTCTGTTTTACCGCTGCCGGTATACCCGCCAACAATATTCAGAGAGTAATCTTTATCAAATTGTTCTAAGACCAATTTCCTGTATGCTTTATAACCCCCCGTTAAAGTATAAACAGTAAAGCCGTATAAATCCAACAGCCAGGCAATTCCTGCACTTCGCATACCTCCACGCCAACAATGAATAAGAACAGTTTGGGTTTGCTGTTCAGTATATGGTTTTGCAATTTTCTTTTTACCCTGTGATTTATGGCTGGTTAATATTTTTTCTGCTTGATCAATGATCCCGCTCATTTTATTTCCAAAAAGATCTAAACCGGCTTTAATGGCCGCACCGCGGCTTTGTTGTTTGTAAGTTGTTCCAACAATTCTTCTTTCATCATCTGAAAATATCGGCAGGCTGAAAGCAGCAGGAATGTGTGCATGATCAAATTCCGCCGGACTTCGAACATCCAATACCGGGTAATGCTCAGCCAATTCCAAAAATTGCTGTATCGTGATTTTATTTATGGCCATATCAAATGGATATCCTCTACAACTTTAGAAAAAAATAAGGGGGGTAAAACTACACGGTACAATTAGAGAGTATATAAAAAGTGCGAAAAATGCACAACTGTCGTAGGTTTGGGCTGATTCAGGCCTAATGCTAATTTAAAACGAAACGGCCAAAATAGGTCAATCTGCTTCCATTTAAGTTCCATTTTTGCGTTGGGTATGTACCATTTGATCCACCCTATCTTCTAACTTCTGTAACCTGGAGTAATATTGATCGTGAATATTAGGCATTTTGGAACTAAAATACCACTCTGCAAGCCATATAGAAGCTATTTCGTCAACAGGCAAATCATAACTGTGAAAATCAACCTGATCAGGGCTGTCACTTTTAAGGGTAATATATCCCTGTTTAAACCTATTTTTAACCCGCTTTAAAACACTCTTACCTTCTGTATCTGTTACTACAAATACGCACTCATCGGGCATTTTAGCCCATTCCCCTTTATGTAAATGCCTAATTACAACATATCCACCTGCTTGCAATGTTGGAGCCATAGAAGCCCCTTTAATTTGAACACATAAATAAGTGCTTCCCTTTTTAATAAACGATGCCGGAAGCCTCATTGAATCCAGGTGCTCTATATATTCATTATTATACACTCCTGGCCCTGCTGCTACACTGATATCCGTTATCGGAATAAGAGTATTCCCGGCCTCATGTTTTCCCTGTCCAACAGATACGACTGAAAGCCTGAATTCAGCGTTTGCCTCTACATTTGCCTCTACATTTGCCTCTACAATTTTTCTGTTTTTTCTGATCTCCGTTTTTATGTTTCCCTCTACATTTTGCAAATCCGAATGAAGTAAGTCAGATTCACTAACGTCAAAATATTCGGCGATTTTTATAAAGTCTAACAATTTTGGGAAACTTTTCCCATTCTCGTAACCGCTCCACGTTGTGCGCTCAAATCCAACATCACTAAGCATTTGAGACCGCTTAATCCCGCTACGTAAACTCAGAAATTTCAAATTCTTTCCAAAAAATAATTTCTTCATGTCGAAATATTTGGCGGTGTCGAATAATCCGTCTTATATTCGTGTCTCTTTAAAGGACATTTAAAAGTATGGCAAAAAAGGGTAAGAAAACAAGTA
>JBBJMD010000094.1:0-15146 GCA_037719925.1 Ferruginibacter sp. | reverse complement strand
GTTTATCAATGCCCATCCCGAAAGCATTGGTGCAGGCAATCACCCTTGTTGTGTTACTGATCCAGTTTTCCTGTCTTTTATTTCTTTCATCATTGCTCAAGCCTGCATGGTAATAATCAGCGTTGATCTTATTTAATTTCAGCAGTTCGGCGATATCCTTTGTATGTTTCCGGGTTTTGCAATATACAATGGCAGTTCCTTTTACATTTTTCAGGATTTCAAGTAATTTGTTTTGTTTCGATACCACATTAAAAACACTGTAGGAAAGATTGGCCCTTTCAAATGACTGCTGAAAACGCCGGTGGTTCTTCCCGAAGTTTAATTTTACACAAATGTCTTCCTGCACAGCCAGGGTTGCAGAAGCCGTTAATGCCAGCAGGGGCACGCCCGGGAGGTGTGTCCTTAATTCGGCGATGCGCAGGTAAGGCGGCCGGAAATCATACCCCCATTGAGAGATGCAGTGCGCTTCGTCTACCGCAACGAGGCTGATATTCATATCCGGCAGATAGTCCAGGAATACATTTGTTTCCAGGCGTTCCGGGGAAACATAGAGGAATTTATAATTGCCATAAGCGGCGTTCTGCAAGGTTTTTTTTACCTCTAAAAAACTCATTCCCGCATAAACAGATAATGCCTGTATGCCTTTTCTTTTCAGGGTCTCAACCTGGTCCTTCATCAATGCAATCAGCGGGCTTATTACAAGGCAGATACCTTCGTTTGCCATAGCAGGCACCTGGAAACAAATAGACTTACCGCCGCCTGTGGGTAACAAAGCGATTGTATCATTTCCCTGCAACACACTATTGATAATGTCCTCCTGCAAGGGACGGAAATTATCGTAACCCCAATATTGTTTTAGTACCTGGTGGATAGGATGCATTTGATAAAGTTAGGGGTACTCATTTTGGAGCCGTGCATGATTTTCCACGAAGTCAAAAACTTCAGGTGACCTTTTTGTATTTCAGCCTTATCGAATTGGCGGCTAATACCACATCACTAAAACCCATTGCCAAAGCGGCTATTCCAGGGTTCAGCAAGCCGATGGCAGCGATCGGTATCGCAATGATATTATATAAAAAGGCCCAGAAAAGGTTTTCTTTAATAGTGATTAAAGTATGCCTGCCGAGTCCAAGCGCTAATGGTAAATTCCTGATGCCCTTGTTCATCAATACAACCTGTGCGCTTTGCATAGCCAACTGGGTGGCATCGCTCATAGATATACCAATCGTAGCTTTTGCGAGAGCCGGCGCATCATTGATTCCGTCTCCCACCATTGCCACCGGTGATATCGCGTTTAATTGTTCTACGATCCTGAGTTTTTCTTCCGGTGATTTTTCGGCATGTATTTCTTTAATGCCGAGCATATCGGCCACCTTCCTGGTTCTTTCATATGTATCGCCACTTAATATAATTGTTTGAATACCTTTTAAGTGCAGCGATCGCACCACATCTTTCGCATCTTCCCTTAAGGCATCCTCCATATCGATCCAGCCTGCCAGTACATCGTTTTTTAGCAGGTACGCGGTATGGTTAGTATCAGTAGTAAACGGGCTGGCTATTTTAAAGGAGCCTAACTGGTATTTATTACCATCAGCGTCTTCCGCCTTCATACCTATACCTTTTACCTCCTCAATTTTTTTCCAGTTAACCGGGTTATTTATTTTCCAGTCACTGGTAATTATTTTTGCAATGGGATGACCAGAATATTTTTCCAGAGAGAAAACGATTCGTTTAAATTCCGCTTCATCCAAATGGCTGCTTTCAAAACCGGAAATCTTAAACTGGCCTTTTGTGAGGGTGCCTGTTTTATCAAAAATCACCGTTTTAATATTTTTAAATAACTCCAGGCTTTTGGCATTGCGGAAGAGGATGCCGTTACGGGAGGCCCTTCCGATACCAACTGCGATAGCCGCGGGTGTTGCAAGCCCCATAGCACAAGGGCAACTGATCACCAATACGGCAATACTTCTCATCAGGGAATGCGTAAGATCGATATTAAAGGCAAAATAATTCAATAAGAAACTAAGGACAGAAATAGCGATAACAGCAGGTACAAATACAGCGCTGATCCTGTCAGCCAATTGTTGTACCGGTGGTTTTTCGCCCTGTGCCTGTTTAACCAGGTTTAAAATATTGCTTAGTACCGTGTCTTTGCCGATGGCAGTAACCTGGGCCTTAACGGTTCCGCTTGTAAGGAGGCTCCCACCCGTAAGCGATTCTTTCTTTTGCTTGAATACCGGTTTACTTTCACCCGTCAGCAACGATTCATCTACATGCGCTTCACCCCAAAGGATCTTACAATCCATGGGTACCAGCTCGCCGCTTTTTATTAATACCAGGTCGCCTACATGCAACAAATTATTTTCCACGGCAAAAATCACTTCTTTATGATCCGCATCGAAAGCGATCATATTTGCCGTCTGTTTTTGACTGCGTGCAAGGCGGTCAAGTTCTTTTTGTGTAGCAGCCACGGATTTATGTTCTATCCACTCGCCTAAAAAGACCAGTGTGATAATGGTAGCGGCAGTTTCATAAAAAATATACTCCATTCCCAGGTTCATGACTGTGCCGATCAGGCTATAAATAAATGCAGCGGTGGCGCCCAGGGCGATCAGGACGTTCATGTTGGGTATGCCACGGCGCAGGCTTTTAACCGCAGATACACCAAAATAATCCATCCCGGTTAAATACACAGGCACGGTAATAATGAGCTGTATCCAGGGATTCATTAAAAAATGAATATGCCATGGAAGCATATGGAGCATCAAAATCAATGTAAAAGGCAGGCAAAAAATAAACCGCTGAAGATGGTTAGAGAAAACTTCTTTAGTGTTACCGGTCTGTAAGGGGGTTTCAGACACAACATGATACCCCAGATCTTCGATGCCTTTCGCCAATGCTTCCTTTGAATTACGGTCATCCAGGCCGAAAGTGACTTCGCTGCCGATAAAATTTACTATTATATCACTTAATCCCTCTTTTTTAAGATACTGGTTGATCGTTAAAGCGCAATTCGTACAGGTCATTCCTTCAACTTTCCACGCTACTTTTTCCATAGGACAAAATTATTCTTTCGCCTGTTAACTAATTACTAATGAAGCAAAATATCTTTGCAACATGGAGGTAAATTTTACACTCAAAGACATAAGGAATGTTGCAACAAAAATAGGTGCAATGGCAGCAAACTATAAGGTATTTGCTTTTCACGGTGAAATGGGAGCAGGTAAAACCACTTTCATTCATGCATTATGTGAAGACATGGGGGTTAAGGGCAATGTTTCGAGCCCTACGTTTTCGATCATTAATCAATATACCACCGGCACGGGCGGCATTATTTACCACATCGATCTGTATCGTTTAAAAGATGAAGCAGAGGCTATCAGCGCTGGTGTTGAGGATTGCCTGTATTCCGGGAATACCTGCCTGGTAGAATGGCCCGACAGGGCGCCGGGGGTTTTCCCGGATAATACGTTGCATGTATCCATTAAGGCAACGGATACAATTACCAGGAAACTCATCATTGAAAATTATTAGATTGTGCAGGGTGAAAAATTATGATTAAAAAAGATGACAGGGTCTCCCGAAACACGGAATACTAAAATGCAGTATCGGTATTAATTTGTACTTTGTACCTGCCTCTGCGGGCAGCACGCTGTTTTTCAACTTAAATCATTATGGCTACATCAAAACCTTATGTCTCCCCTTCATTTTCCTATGAAACCCTTGAAGAAACTTTAGACGTCAAACCCAAAGGCACTGAACTTTTTATTGGCATCCCAAAGGAAAATTCCTTCAATGAAAACCGGATCGCCCTTACACCCGAAGCTGTGGGTGTGATGGTTGCCAACGGTCACAGGGTGGTGGTGGAAACAAAAGCCGGTGAAGGTGCCAGTTATAATGACATGGATTACAGCGACGCAGGCGCAAAGATCGCCTATGATAAAAACGAGGTGTTCGACTGCGATGTACTGGTAAAAAGCGCGCCCGTTAGTGAGGAAGAGTGTGAACTGTTAAAGCCGAACCAGTATATCATTTCTCCTATACATCTTGCCGTGATGAAGCGGGAAATTCTGCAGAAGATGATGGATAAAAGAATTACGGCGCTGAGTTTTGAGAACCTGAAAGATGATACGGGCCATAATCCGATTGTAAGGAGCATGAGTGAAATTGCCGGAAGCGCGGTGATGCTTATTGCAGGGCAGTACCTGAGCAAGGCGAATAATGGGAAGGGTGTATTAGTTGGCGGTATAAGTGGTATCCCGCCTACAAAGGTCATTATTATCGGCGCCGGTATCGTGGGGGAATATGCCGCAAGGACTGCCCTTGCAATGGGGGCAAGCGTGAAGATCTTTGATAATAGTATTTACCGGTTGAAGCGGCTTCAAAATAATATCGGCGGCCGTTTATGGACTTCCGTAATTGAACCGAAGATATTAACCAAACAGTTAAAAACCTGTGATGTGGCGGTAGGGGCCCTGAGCAGTTCGAGCGGGCGCACGCCCATTATCGTTACCGAAGAAATGGTGAGCAATATGCGGCCGGGTACCGTGATCGTTGATGTTAGCATTGACAGGGGCGGCTGTTTTGAAACAAGCGAAGTAACCACCCATGAGAAACCGGTATTCCGGAAATATGATGTGATCCATTATTGCGTGCCCAATATTCCGAGTGGCTTTGCACGTACGGCGTCGCAGGCCATCAGCAATGTTCTGATGCCTTTATTATTGGAAACTGCTGAAGACGGGGGCATCGATAATGTAGTGTGGTATAAAATAAATATCCGGAGCGGGATCTACCTGTTTAAAGGAAGCCTTACCAATTTTTATTTAAGCGAGCGGTTCGATTTAAAATATACGGACCTGAATTTACTGATCGCAAGCAAGCGGTAATCTTCTTGCCTTGCAACGAATATATACGGGCAGAGAGAAAAACGCCATACCCGTGAAGCGTTTAGTGCACTCATCCGGATAGCTTTCGAACGTCTGCGCCGACAAGTGTGTTTTTCACCATCTACCCAAACAAATTCAATTGAGCTTTACCGGTAAATTTCCTCGCATTACGGAACTCCGTTGTATATCCTCTTTTAACCTGAAGGCAGGCTATTTATCGCCGACAAGGGTGTTTTTCACCATCTACCCAAACAAATTCAATTAAGCTTTACCGGCAAATTTCCTCGCATTACGGAACTCGGTTGTATATCCATTTTTAACCTGAAGGCAGGCTATTTATACTTACCTATTTCTATTACCTCTTCGCAAAATTCATATTCCCCCGGATCATTACTACTTATGATTACGAGCTTTCCGGAACTATTCTTATCGATCAGTTGGTGATAGAGTGCGACCCCGTCAGCATCGAGGTTGGTGGTAGGCTCATCCAATAATAATACAGGTGTGGTGCAAAAGAAGGCCTGCGCCAGCTTAAGCCGTTGTTTCATCCCGCTGCTAAAGTACCGTATTTGTTTCCCGGCTGCTTTCTCAAGATTTATGGAAGCCAATATCTCTTTTTTAGAATAAGCCAGGGCTTTAAACTGGTGGTGAAAAGAAAGGAATTCATAGGCGGTCATTTCTTCTATCAATTCGAGGTAGGGCGCGGCGAGCGATATGTGCCGGTAACAATTTTCTTCAGGCACCAACCTGCCGTTCAACCGCATGTTTATACTTCCTTCGTTGTGTATGAGCGACCCGGCTATCACCTGTAGCAAGGTCGACTTGCCTGCGCCATTAGATCCGGTGACCGCATATTTGTTGCCCGCCACGAATTCATAGTCAAAGTGGCGGAAGATCCACTCCCTGTTATATCTTTTGCCGGTATTGGTTAAACTGATCTGCATAAACAACCATGTCCCGGCCTTCCTGGAAGAAGGAGCGTGGAGTGTGTACAATATTAACGTTAACCATTGAGAACTTTCGCATGAATCAGAACAACCTTCTTTATTCGTCATCCATGCTACCCTTCGTAAACCGCTTAATGATCCCCCTTCCGCTTTCGCGAATAAAGGTGACGATTTCATCCCTTGCATCCGTAGCGGGCAATTCTTCTTCGATATAGTTTAGCGCCTGCGAAGTATTCATGGATTTGTTATAAATGATCCGGTAAATATCCAGTATCTGGTTGATGCTATCCAATGAAAAACCTCTTCTTTTTAACCCAACGGAATTTACGCCGGCATAACTTAACGGTGCTCTTCCTGCCTTGATATAGGGAGGCACATCCTTGCTTACGAGGCTGCCTCCGCTTACAAAAGCATGTTGCCCGATCTGCACAAACTGGTGTATGGCGCACATTCCGCCAAGTATGGCAAAATCCCCCACAATCACATGACCTGCCATCTGCGTATTATTGCTCATGATGCAGTTGTTTCCTACTTCACAATCATGGGCTATATGGCTGTATGCCATGATCAGGCAATTATTTCCAACCTTGGTGGTCCAGCGATCCTTGCTGCCACGGTTCACGGTTACAAATTCCCGGATAGTGGTATTGTCGCCGATCTCGACGGTGGTAGCTTCATTATCAAATTTGAGGTCCTGTGGAATTGCCGCAATTACCGCTCCCGGAAAAATCCTGCAGTTTTTACCAATCCTTGCACCTTCCATAATGGTAACATTGCTGCCTACCCAGGTGCCGTCACCAATCTCTACGTTTTGGTGAATCACACTAAAAGGGTCAACCTTTACGTTGGTAGCAAGTTTTGCATTGGGGTGAATATATGTATGCGGATGAATCATTTCGTAATTAGCTGTAGCTAATTTGCCAATTAGCTAATTTATTAGGGTTAAAGATAATTATGTATTTGAACAGCCGGAAGTAATTATGTATTTCTTAGCATATTAGCACATTATCAAATTAGATAAATTCTTTTCACCAACTGTGCAGTCAAATCCCCCTCCGTACACAATTTGCTGCCTACATACACACTGCCCCTCATTACACAGATTCCCCTTCGGATGGGTTCTATCAGCTCCATTTTTAAGATCATCGTATCACCGGGTACCACTTTTTGCTTGAATTTACAATTCTCTATTTTGATAAAATACGTGTCATACTGGCCCTCAGGCATGGCATTGATACAAAGGATACCGCCCGTTTGTGCCAATGCCTCTACCTGTAAAACCCCCGGCATTACAGGGTTACCAGGGAAATGCCCCTGGAAAAAGAATTCATTGAAGGTCACATTTTTTATGCCTACTATTTGCTTATCGGTCAGTTCAATGATCTTGTCTACGAGCAAAAAAGGATAGCGGTGAGGAAGCGTTGCCTCAATGTGCTGTAACGTATATACGGGCGGCTGGTTGGGGTCGTAAATAGGAATTCCCTTTGTGTGCTTATTCTTTTTAATGTACTGTTTGATTTTTTGGCAAAAGCTACATTGCTGCTATGGCCTGGCCTGTTGGCAATAATGTGGCCTTTCACTGCATACCCTGATAGTGCAAGGTCGCCGACGATATCCAGCAGTTTGTGTCTCGCCGGTTCATTTGGAAAGCGCAGTTCCAGGTTATTTAAATACCCTTCGCTTTTTACTTCCATTTTTTCACGGCCAAAGGCTTTTGCCAGCCGGTTCATCTCTGCGGTGGTAAGTGGTTTGTCTACTACTACGATCGCATTATTGATATCGCCGCCTTTGATAAGGTTATTATCGAGTAAGGCCTCCAGTTCATGCAAAAAACAAAAAGTGCGGCAGGGCGCTATCTCCGTTTTAAAATCCTTCATGCTGGTTAAACTGGCATGCTGGGTACCAGCACCGGTGAGTTAAAATCAATGAGTGTGGTAATTTTATAATTGGTGGAAGGCAGCGCCGTTATCTCCACATTTTACTTCATCGTAATAAGAGATATTTGTATCGAGGCTATACCAAGTTTTAGCTGCATCCTGTTCTGCTACTCCTGTTGCTTCAATAATTTCAACAAAAGGTTCACTGCTGCCATCTATGATTGGAATTTCAGGACCGTTAACCTCGATCAAACAATTATCAACCCCCATTCCGACCAGTGCTGCAAGTATATGTTCCACCGTGCTAACCTTCGCTTCGCCATACTCAAGGGTTGTGCCACGCGAGGTATCAGTCACCAGGTCGCAATCCGCTTTTATAAGGGGTTTGGAGGGAAGGTCTACCCGTTGAAATTGAAAGCCAAATCCGGGATTTGCGGGTTTAAGCACCATATCCACGTCGATTCCGGTATGGAGACCTGTACCGGATATTTGTACGTCCGAAACCAATGTATGTTGTTTATCGGGGTTAAAATTTGCATCCATGCTTTTCGTGAAAATTTTGGCAAAGATATTTAAATTTAGATGCCCATACTATTAATGTATCCGGCGATTGCAGTTCTCTTTTCGGGGCTATTATTATAAGGATAAGTAAAATATCCGGGCAGGTCTTAATGCGGGACGTTCCCAACCAATCCAGAAAAAAATGCAATGGCGGGAAGTTATCTTTAAAATATAAGGTATTGATCAGAACTGAAACTGCAGACTTCCAAAAATGCCAAACCTGGAGTTTTTGGGAACAATTTTATTTCCCGGTGCGATTCTCCAAATAAAATCCACCCGCAGCACTTTTAAAATATTATCGACACCGGTACCGGCTTCCACATACGTTTTACCGTTCAGGGTTTTGAAGAAGGCAGATCCGTTATTATTCAACAAATTATTTTTTTCACTTAATGATCCCCATAATGATTTTATATTCCAGAATTGCCGCCATTTTAATTTCCGTGTGAGTGGAATAAACCGAAAAATTCCGGAGCCAAAATTGTGTTCAATATTTATCCCTCCATAGCGGTCGCTTAAGTATTCAAAGCGGTACATAAGGTTGTAGGCGGTCGGACTAAAATAATAAATATCATTGCCCGGATGATTTTCTAACAAGGTAAAGGGCAATACGCCATTAATTTTACCTGCAAATGCTTTGTACCGTAAGGTGCCATAAGGTGAGATTTTTACGAGATCGCGGACCGACAAAGCAATTTTATGGTAGTTGTACGCACTTTTAAATACACCCGTTAATCCCTTTGCCAGCGACAGTTCTACAACCGGGTAGGTGGTACCCAGTGAATACCGGAAATAATCGCCCTCGACAAATTGTTCCAGGAAAGCGAAGCGGAGGCGCACTGCTATTTCAAAATTGTTGAGCGGATCACCCTTTTCTGCAGGAAAATTATTTTTAAGTGGTAAGTTCAACAAGGGGGTATGCTGGCGCCGTGTAACAAATAATTCGGTAGAAAAACCTTTGCCCAACTCCTTAAAAACTTCTAGTCGTATATCTTTTAACTGAACAAATTTTCTGTTAGTATTTGGCTTGCTATTGCAGGGAAAAAAATTGTCCTGGCTTACTTCGCCTACCTGGCTGATGCCATTGTCGATATCATTTGAATAGGCAACGTGCAGCCTGAATCTTTTGGGTGTTCTTTTAATGACCCAATAGGCCTCCGCTAATCCTTTGAGTTTTTGATCGGTTGTGCCATAAGCCAGGTATCCATGAAGATAAATATTTTTATTAAAGCCCGGGTTGGTACCGAGGTCAAAACGAAAGCGGCTTCCTTCCCATTGGTTGGAGCTGATCCAGTTAAACCATGGTCCGATCTCGTAATTACCCACGGTTTTATACCCGGCGCTTAAAAATTTCATGGTTTTTTGTAACTGCTTGAACTTTGGCATTTGAAGCAATTTATCAACGGTAGCGTAAATTGCTTTTTCGTTTATCGATAAGGTGTCATGCCGAAGGTCATTCCATACTGAGTCAGGTTTATTATTTACACCCGGATTGGTTTTCACAAGCTCTTTTATATTTTGAGCATTGAAGAGCGCCGTAAGGGAATCGCTCGAGATAACGATACCGCGGTAGGATGTGGACTTCCGGCCAATAAGCGTTAATGACTTTTTACCTAAAACCCTGAAATCGGCAAAAAATTTATCCCTGTTTAAAAAATATACCGTGTCATTTAAGGGAATAAATTCCTGGAAAACACTAATGCGGTCAATGAAATTAATATTTGCATCCTTACTCAGGAATAGCGAAATCTTTTGAATCTGGAAAGTTTGGGCTACGATCCATGCATCCCCTTCAAAAGTATTCTGGCCGGGCCGTTTGGGTTTAAACGCGAAGTGGAATAATTTTTTCCCTCCTGTTATTTGTGTGTCGGGTACGGAGAAATTGTAATAAACGTCTGCATTGTCGTGAAATGGCCCCACAAAATCCTTGTCCATCACATTAATATAATTACCATAAATGCTTACATTCTGGTTCATTACTCCGAGCAATTTACTAACACTTTCATTGGCAAACCCTTTGGTATTCGAAGCTTTGATTGTTTCAACATATTTTTTGGGGTTTTTCTGGTAAGCATAATCGCTTACGCTTTCCAGCAGGTAAGTTGGTAAAAAGGGGTCTTTTTCGGAGGTGCTGTCTATATTGTCAAACACAAAGGAAAAAGGTTTTAGCAGGAAATTTTTTCGAAACTTCTCCGTTTTAATATTTTTAATGTCAACCTCCAGTTTGTTATAAGCCTCATAACCAAAATTGCTTAAGTTATACCGGTTGTATTGCCTTTTTTGCTCATTATTTTGCGCCACAAAAACAGTCCTTTATTCAGCTTTACTTTTACAAAAACATCGTTGGCCGCCAAGCCCCTTTCCAGTTGAATAATAATGCGGCTTTGTTCTTTGATATTGGTGGCCGGTATTTTTACCAATTCGTAACCTACATAACTTACCAGTAACGTGTCAGCAACAACCCGGCTGATACCAAAGGAAAAATTGCCCGCACTGTCAGAAGTTTGCCCGATGCCTAACCGCTGAAAATATACAGAAGCAAAACTTATGGGTTCTTTGGTATGAGCATCGCGGATGGTTCCCGAAAAAGAAAAACTTTGGCCATTCGTTGCCAGGTGAGCAATCAGGAGGGTAGTGATCAAAACAATTTTGCCTAAATTCAATTTTTTGAAATTGTAGTTAATAATCAATCATATAGGCAGCAACCAATCGCATCGTCAATTATAAGTAAGGGCAAGGAAAAAGCTGGCAATGGCTGGTAATCAAAGGTACGTGCCATTGTGGTGGAATTGCCTGGCTTCTGTGATAAAGAAGCAAGCACTCGAATTATTTTTTTTAGTGATAAGCCTCAGTTAACTGTATCCGTTAGTTTTTTTACCATTTCCTCCAATTCTTTCAACCTTTTTTCCAGGTCAGGTAATTTTCTTGCGATTGCCTGGCTTCTCAGCGCCGCGGTATAGTCGAAGGCTGGCGAGCCCGTAACGGCAGTATTAGGCGTTTTAATCGATTTACTTACCCCGCTTTGTGCGTTTATCTTACTCCCGTCAGCAATGATCAAATGGCCTACAATGCCCACCTGGCCGCCGATCATTACATTGTTCCCAATTTAGTGCTTCCGCTGATACCGGCCTGGGCGGCAATGACGGAGTTGTTGCCTATTTCCACATTGTGGGCAATTTGCAGGAGATTATCTAATTTGGCTCCTGATTTAATGAGCGTACTACCGATAGTTCCACGGTCGATGGTAGTATTGGACCCGATCTCTACATCATCTTCAATGATCACGTTACCTATCTGCGGCACTTTTTTGAAGCTTCCATCCGCCTGTGGCGCGAAACCAAAACCATCGCTGCCTATAATGGTTCCCCCATGGATCACTACATTCTTTCCAATCACGCAATCATGGTAAATTTTTACGCCCGGGTGAATCACCGAATTTTCTCCCACAATTGCATTGTTGCCAATATATACATTGGGGAAGATCTTGGCGCCATTGGCGATAATGGCTTTTTCGCCGATGTAGGAAAAGGCGCCGATAAATACCGATTCGCCTATTTTTGACGTGGCGTCGATATAGGCAGGTTGCTGGATGCCGCTCAGCTGTTGTGTTTGTATCTGCTGGTATTTATCCAATAATGTTGCAAAGGCGGTATATGCATCCGGAACACGAATGAGCGTTGCGGGTACCGGGTATTTTATTTCCTGCGTTTCGTTGATAATAATGACGGAAGCAAGTGTACTATATAAATGTTCCTCATATTTGGGATTCGCCAAAAAGGCAAGCTGGCCGTTAATAGCTTCTTCTATTTTACCAAAAGAGGCAACCATGGCATCGGGATTGCCGTCCACTTTGCCATTGATCATCAGCGCTATTTGTGATGCCGAAAATTGCATAATTTATTACCTATGGTAAGTAACAAATGTAATATTTTTTAATCTTGCCGCTCAGGTTTTGATTAATCAGGGCATCATCTACTTCAGATATATCTTTCACAGAACCGTCCTTAAATAAAATATGAATGCGCTCATCTTCAAAATTATAGGTGCTGCTGGAGGCTTCTCCGGTAAACACCAGCCAGGAGGCTTCTTCAGCATCCAGGTTCAGTTGTTGAATAGCGGCCGAACTTTTTTCTGCCATCATTTTTTCAGTAACCGGCTCTGCAAAATATTTTACTTTCAACAGCTGGCGGTTGATGAGTCCGTTACTTAAAAAAGACAACACTTTATCTGTATGGCTGCACCATCCTTTAATGGCCGAAATAATATCATAATCATCTAAGCTGCAAAATTGTTCGAGTGTTACTGGTTCAGCGGGCGCATTGATAAAGCGGTCAAGGGGCAACTGCGTGGATGCCTGAATATATTTGGCTCTTTTGATCGTTCTTTTCAACATTTGCTCAGCACAAAGCACCGTTTTGTGGAGATACACCTGCCAGTACATGAGCCGGCGGGATACCAAAAACTTTTCGGTAGAATATATGCCTTTCTCTTCCACCATCAGTTCCCCCTGGTGGACCGTCAGCATTTTCAATATCCGGTCGTAACCGATTACCCCTTCATTAACGCCGGAAAAGAAGCTATCCCTGGTAAGGTAGTCCATCCGGTCTACATCCAGCTGGCCACTGATAAGCTGGTATAAAAATTTTTTGGGATATGAATTGGTAAAAATGTCAAGCGCCGTTTGCAAACCCCCGTTGAACTGTATGTTAAGGTCCTGCATCAGCTTGAGGGAGATCGCTTCATGGTGCATCCCTTCGATCAGTACGTTTTCCAGTGCATGGCTAAAAGGGCCATGGCCGATATCATGTAGCAAGATGGCAATTTTAACACCCTGTTCTTCTTCCCTATTTATCTCCACCCCTTTATTTTTCAGCTCTGTTAAGGCATTGCACATCAGGTGGTATGCACCGAGCGAATGAAGCAGGCGGGTATGCACTGCTCCCGGGTAAACGAGTACCGCCATCGCCATCTGGTGAATCCGGCGGAGGCGCTGGTACCAGGGATGGGCAATTATATTAAAGATAAGCTCGTCATCAACGGTGATAAAACCGTAAACAGGGTCATTGATTATTTTTCGGGATAACATTAATTTGGTTGAAGTTTAGCTGTCGGTTTTGATTGACCGTGATCGTGGTTGTGCTGTCGCTTTTTTATTGCGCGCCTGCTTCTTTTACAGGGATCTTTACGGATCATTTTTTGTTAAAAGATGCACAAAGCTAAATAAGTCTGATAAGCCTTGGGTTAAAAAATTTAATTTGTACGAATTACCCAACCACAGAAACCTATGAATTAATTTATAATATCAAAGGATGCTGCAAAGATGCCAGCCGTAGATAGAAAGCCAATAGCAGCACAATAGTTGCAGTGAGTTCCGGTATCCTGAATAATGTCACAAGATGTTTATATTGAAAACAATTGAAGCGGAAATATTTCCTGCAGAAATAAAGTACACGGGTGAAAAGACGATCAGTGTTCCGGCATAGGGTACTAAAGGAATGAAACCATCAACAAGAAACCGTAAACGATTAAGACTATGAGCATATCAAAAATACTTTGGGTGGATGACGAGATCGAAAGCCTTACTTCGCAAATAATGTTTTTAGAAAATAAGGGCTATGAAGTACATACCAAAACGAATGGTTTTGACGCAGTGGAATATGTGAAAAGCAATATCGTGGATGTAGTGTTGATGGATGAAAGTATGCCGGGCATCACCGGCCTGCAAACGCTGCAGCAGATCAAGGAAGTGAACAGTAACCTGCCGGTAGTACTTATAACAAAGAATGAAGCTGAGAACCTGATGGATGAAGCGATCGGATCACAGATAAGCGATTACCTGATAAAACCCGTAAACCCCAACCAGGTATGGCTCAGCCTGAAAAAACTGATTGATAATAAAAGGCTGGTAGCAGAAAAAACCACTTCGGCCTACCAGCAGGAATTCAGGAGCTTGTTTATGGCGCTTAACAGTAACCCTGATTACAATGAATGGATGGATATTTATAAAAAACTGGTGTATTGGGAACTGGAAATGAAGAAAAGTGACAGTCCTGAAATGCAGGAAGTATTTCAATCACAAAAAACCGAGGCCAATACAGAGTTCTTTAAATTCATCGCCCGTAATTATGCTTCCTGGGTAGGTGATAAAAGTGCCAACGGGCCGATCATGAGCCATACCCTGTTAAAGTTTAAGGTATTGCCTCATCTTGAGAAAGGCACCCCATTATTTTTTGTACTGATTGATAACCTGCGGTATGATCAGTGGAAAACGATTCAGCCCATGTTTGCTGAAAGCTTTCGCATCCAGGAAGAAGAAACTTTTTACAGCATACTCCCCACCGCCACCCAATATGCCCGTAACGCCATCTTTGCAGGCATGCTGCCAGTTGATATTGAAAAGCATTTTGCCGCACAATGGAAAAATGATGATGAAGAGGGAGGAAAAAATATGTTTGAAGAAGAATTTTTTAAAGGGCAACTAAAGCGCCTGGGTAAAAGCGACCTGAAATATTCGTATACAAAAATCACGAATAATCATGACGGGCAGAAACTCGTGGATAACATTCACAATATGCTTCAGAATGATATCAACGTGATCGTATATAATTTTGTGGATATGCTGAGCCATGCACGTACTGAAATGGAAGTTTTGAAAGAACTGGCGGGCGACGAAACCAGTTATCGCAGTATTACCGAAAGCTGGTTTGCGCACTCGCCGCTACACCAGGCACTTAAAAAGATCGCTGATAAAAAAGTAACGGTGATCGTAGGTACGGATCATGGAAGTGTGAGGGTGAAAACACCGGCTAAAGTGATCGGCGACAAACAAACCACCGCCAATCTCCGCTACAAGCATGGACGAAACCTTAATT
>JBBJMD010000012.1:0-43403 GCA_037719925.1 Ferruginibacter sp. | reverse complement strand
GATTAACAGGTTACAAATCTTACCGTACAAAGGTTTTTGATAAGTTTCCGCGAACGGGGATTCCGGATTATTTTGAAAGCATTGAAGCTTACGAAAATTATGTGAAGCTGCTGGTAAAAACAAATTGTATTGACAATGCCAAGAAAATTTGGTGGGACCTGAGGGTGCACCCTTTTTTCAATACCGTGGAAATCCGCATTTGCGATATCCCTATGACCGTGCATGAAACGATCGCCATTGCCGCCCTGTTCCAGGCGATATGCGCGAAACTTTACAAATTAAAAAGCCAGAACCTGAATTTTATGATGTACTCGAGGGCATTGCTGAATGAAAATAAGTGGCGGGCGAGCAGGTATGGTATTGACGGCAGCATGATCGATTTTGGTAAAGAAACGGAAGTAAACACCAGGGTGCTGATCTATGAATTACTTGACTTCGTAGATGATGTGGTTCCTCACCTGGGTAGTCGCCATGCGATAAATTATGTACACAAGATATTAGAACAGGGTACCGGGGCAGACAGGCAATTAAAAGTATTCCAGGAAACCGGCAACCTTAGCGATGTAGTAGATTATATCCATGGAACCTTTTTATCGGGTTTGTAAGATCCCTGGAAATCTTGCAAAATTGATCAATAATGTATAATGACAGCCGTTGATGTTATATCCTTCCTCATGCGGGGTATACTCATATTAAGCCGTTTCCGGCGGGAAGCCCGTTGAACCTTTTTCACGGGATATTGTTGCTTACTTCGTTGCTACCTTTTTGCATATTTCAATCGATGGTCTGGCAGGTACCTGCCGCCAAGGAATAAAGGACGGTTCTATTTAAATGAAGTGCCTAAATGTAAACGCCTTTTAGCTTCCATAGAGAGGCATTTACGTAGAAAAAATTACTAATTTTGCAAAATGAAAGTAAAAGGGACTCAAAGTGTGCGTGTAGCAATTTTAGATTTATATAATGGTGTTGCCAACCCGGGCATGCGCTGTATCAGGGAGATCTTAAACCAGTACAGCGACCACAATAACCTCGATATCGTTTTGGGATGAATATGATGTGCGTCAGAAAAATGAAGCCCCGACCTTTCCTACGACATTTTTATATCAAGCAGAGCCCGGGTAGTCCATTGGAAAGTGAAGGAAGTGACTGGGAAAAAGTTTATTTTAACTGGCTTGGCCAGGTGGAGAACTGGAACAACAATAAAGAAAATATTCAAAAAAAATATGTCTTTTTTATCTGCCATTCTTTTCAACTGGCCTGCAGGCATTACCAGGTAGGAAACTTATGCAAGAGAAAAAGTACCGCGTTTGGGGTATTCCCGATCCACCTATTGGAGGACGGTAAAAAAGAGGTGATTTTCCAGGAAATGAAGGATCCTTTTTATGCTGTTGACAGCAGGGATTACCAGGTTATTGAACCCCTGCACGAACAACTAAATTTAATTGGCGCTACTGTTTTAGCCATAGAAAAGGAACGTCCGCATGTTTTGCTCGAAAGGGCGATCATGGCTGTGCGGTTTAATGAATATATGATCGGTACCCAATTTCATCCTGAAGCGGATGCGCCGGGGATGAGCCTTCACCTGCAAACAGAAGAAAAAAAGAAAACGGTGATTGAAAATTACGGTTTCGAAAAATGGGACAGTATGATTACACATTTGAATGATCCGGATAAGATCATGTTTACCTATTCACATATCCTTCCGAATTTTCTGGCATTGTCAATAAACTGAGTTCGCTGGAACAATCTTAAAAAAATACCGGGCTAAAACTTAGTTTGATTACCTTCCTTCTGTCTGCCCTTTCACCTGGCTTTTTCCCGATACATCTTTCATCTTCGCAAACCATACTTTAATATGGTTTTTATAGTTAATTTTATAAGAACTTATCAGCGCTTATAAAATTACATTTATCAGATGCAAAAAGAATTTCGCCATCGGTTCAATCAGCATTTTACGGAAGAAAAATATCAAACCTATTTAAATAAACTGGAAGGCCTTCATCCCGGGGCCCTGGATTTCCGGAATGCGGAAACACCGGTGTTTGTTCCAAAAGATTTTACCCGAAAAATGCTGCATGCATGTGACGACATCATTGATGTAATTGTGGATCCACGGTTTAAATCCCTTACTGAAAAAGCCATCCCAGTAGATGTGGCAGTAGCTAATGAAACGCCTTATTCTGATTTTATAGCTTTTGATTTCGGTGTTTGTGAAAATGATAAAGGTGAACTGGAACCCCAATTAATTGAAATGCAGGGATTCCCTACAATTTTTGCCTTCCAGGCATTTCATACAGCCCTTACGGCCGCTTACGCGGAAGTTCCCGAAACTCATAGTGCATACCTCAGCGGGTATACCGAAGCAACTTATATCGAGTTGTTAAAGGAAATTGTGGTGGGCGATACGGACCCTGCCCATGTGATATTGCTGGAGATATATCCTGACCAGCAAAAAACACGGATCGATTTTTACTGCACGGAAGATTTGCTTGGCGTAAAAACAGTGTGCCTTACCAAACTTATCGGTGAAGGGAATAAATTATATTATGAGGCGAATGGCGACAAAATTGAGGTCAAAAAAATCTATAACCGCCTGATATTTGATGACCTGCATCAGCAAAAGGATCTTGGTAATATCATTGATTTCAATTATCCCTGGCAAGTGGAATGGATATCTCATCCGGCCTGGTTTTACCGGATCAGCAAGTATACATTGCCATTAATACGCAATGCCTACGTTCCGGCTACTTTTTACCTGGACGAAATAAAAGAAATGCCCGCGGACCTGGAAAATTATGTGCTCAAGCCGCTGTTTTCATTTGCCGGTATGGGCGTCGTTATTGATGTAACGCAGGCAGATATTGACAACGTTAAAGATCCGCAGAACTGGATCCTGCAAAAAAAAGTAAAGTATGCTGATATTATTGAAACACCGGATGGGCCTGCCAAAGCGGAGATCAGGCTTTTTTATTTTTGGAAAAAAGGCTGGGACCGTCCAAAGGCAGTACATAACCTCTCAAGGTTAAGCAAGGGTAAGATGATCGGCACCAGGTACAATAAAGATAAAGCCTGGGTGGGGGGGTCCGTAGCGTTTTTTGAAAAGTAAGCGGTTGAAGATCAGCTTCGCAATTACTTCCGTTAGATAGAACCAGCGATTTTTGATCACTATGCCGTAACTTGTAACCATACATTTCATCACTTCATTATACATTGCCATGAAACCCGGATTACCTAGATTTAATTATTTCCTCGGCCAGGTACAACCCATTTTAACAACCGCTGGCAAACAAAAAAATCCCGCACTATGGTTATACCGCAATGATGCACGCACTCCGTTGTTTATGCTGGAGGGGCTGGCAAAAATATATGCTGAACTGCACAACAAAAAATTATTTACAAAGGTCAAGGAACATTTTAAGCTATTGGAAGATGCCCTCGGAGGCATCGAGTTTTATGACTCCATGGCTAAAGACTTTGTGACGAACAAAAAGATTCCGGCGCTGGTCATTACTTACCTCCAGGCCCAAAGCAGGGAAAAAATTCAAAGCCTTAATGAGATCCTGGCAGAGAATAACTGGTTGTCTTACGAAGATAACCGGATCGTTAAAATCCAAAAAAAACTTGGCAAGGCCGATTGGAAAAGTGAGGAGCAGGAAGCGGGGTTAATGAAGGATTTTTACGGTGAAGCGGTATATAATATAGTCGAATTTGTTCAGGGTAAAAATTTCCAGTTTACAAATATGGAATCTGAAGTACACGAATTGCGCCGTAAAGTGCGGTGGCTCAGCATTTACCCGCAAGCGGTCCGCGGCGCCATACAATTAAAAGAAACCATTCCCCGGCCAAGGCACCTGGCGAAGTACTGCCTAAAAGAAATCACAACTTCACCCTTTAATAAAATGGCGGATGCAAATGGTTGGAATTATCTCCTCTTTTTAGAAAAAAACTATTTTTATGCATTAAGCTGGATGATCGCCGAACTGGGAATATTGAAAGATAGCGGATTGCGTATTGTTGCCTTGCAGGAAGCGCTCGAGCAAACTTCTTCAGCTACCAATGAAAATGCGCTTAAAGAAGCCTACCGGATGCTGGGCCACAAACAACCAAAAATGCTGGAATTACTAGATACAGCCGGGGATATCTGTAAAATTTATTTTAAAGAGCAGAACCTCGAACACCTGGTAATTGAAATCAGCCCCACTAAAAAATAACAGGTTATTTGTGTTATACCCTGGATGTTGAAACTTCCAAGGTTTAGTGCTTGCAAAATCAAGCCGTTAGAGATTTACACATTGCCGAAGGTTCAATATCCGGATAGGGAGACGCGGGTTTAATTTTTCTAAAACAGCCTCACTGGAACGTTACTATAAAAAACCCCGGTTTACACCGGGGGTTTTATTAAGCTCTTTGTTTTGCCGGTGCTTTTTTCTTTACTTTTTTCAAAGCCGATTCTATCGCCTTGCTCAATTCATCGTAAGTTACCTTGCCGGTAAATCGTTCGCCATTGACAAAAAAAGTAGGTACATCCTTAACTCCCCTGTTGATGCCCTCTCTCATATCGCCCTGTACCTGCCAGCCATAGGTAGCATTTACCAATTCATCTAAAAAGCGTTTATTTTGAACGCCTGCTTCCCTGCTATGCAATTTTAAACTGGTGGTACCCAGGTTGCGGCGGTTAGCGAAAAGGATATTGTGCATTTCCCAAAATTTACCATCCTGGGCCGTGGCAACCGCGGCTTCGCCCGCTTTTAAACTGCGCTGGTGTATATTGGTCATTGGAAAATGACGAAAATTAAATCTTACTTTTCCTTCAAATTCTTCCAATATTTGCTTTACCACTTCATTTGCCTTTGCGCAAACTTCACTTTCATATTCTCCAAACTCTTCTAATGTAACCGGTGCGTCGATATTACCTACAAATACGTCTCTTGGTTCAATAATCTCCACGACCTCTTTCTTAAATGCCATAATTTTAAAGATTTTTAATGTGTGTCTGAGAAGAAGGGCATCTTGCCCGCTTCTATCCTAATAACCATTGAGAAACGCAAAAGTTGTAAATAACCTGTTCTCCTGGCGCTTCAAAAAGGTTTAGAATGGTCGGAAGGTACTAAATTCTGGCCTTTTTTCCATGCCTCATATAAAGATTTTCCTTCACACCTTATCCACAGGATTGATAATCAATTGAATATTTAAAGGGGCACCTGTGATTTAAGTTACCCTTAACGATTACCTGGCAGTTATTTCCAATTTTTTACCTGAAATGCTTTCATTTCTAAACACAACGTTTCCATCAAAAACATCCACTAAAACCGGAACGGATTTATCAATATCACCTGCCAATATCCTGCGGCTCAGTTGGTTTACAATTTCTTTCTGTATCAGTCTTTTTAAGGGCCTGGCTCCCAATTGAGGATCGTACCCATTTTCCGACAAAAAATCTAATACATATTCACTGAATTGTAACTGGATGCCACTTTTTAGCAATAATTCCTTTAATCCCTGCAACTGGATCGCGATTATTCCTTTGATTTCCTTCTTCATCAGGGGCTGGAACATGATTACTTCATCAATCCGGTTTAAAAATTCAGGGCGTATCGTCTGTCGCAGGAGATTCATCACCTCCGCTTTAGTGGATTCCACTACTTCCTCCTTATTTTTCTCAGTTACTTTTTCAAAATTATCCTGGATAATATGGCTTCCCATATTGCTGGTCATGATTACGATGGTATTTTTAAAATTAACTACCCTTCCTTTATTATCAGTTAACCTGCCGTCATCCAGTACCTGTAACAATATATTAAATACATCCGGGTGCGCCTTTTCGATTTCATCAAGCAAAACCACGCTGTATGGCTTACGCCTGACGGCTTCCGTTAACTGCCCTCCCTCGTCATAACCTACATATCCGGGAGGCGCGCCTACCAGCCGGCTAACCGAATGCTTCTCCTGGTATTCACTCATGTCGATACGGGTCATCATTGCGTCATCATCGAATAAATAATCAGCCAATGCCTTTGCAAGCTCTGTTTTACCTACACCCGTGGTTCCCAGGAAAATAAAGGAGCCAATAGGCTTTTTTGGATCCTGTAAACCTGCCCTGCTCCGGCGGATGGCGTCACTCACGGCTTCAATTGCTTCCTCCTGGCCTACTACTCTTTTATGCAACTCGTCTTCCAGCTGTAAAAGTTTTTCGCGTTCGCTTTGCAGCATTTTCATAACAGGTATTCCGGTAGCCTTGGCTACATTAGCAGCAATGTCTTCAGCATCAACCTCTTCCTTCAGTAATCGCTTTTCACTGATGTCATCCAGCAACACGGTTTGTTCTTCTATAATTTTTTCCTGTTCCTGTACCTTACCATAGCGAATTTCGGCTACCTTGCCATAATCGCCTTCCCGTTCGGCCTTCTCCGCAGCTCCTTTTAAATTTTCTATTTCAGCTTTGGCGTTCTGTATCCTTTCCACCACTTCTTTTTCCTTTTGCCATTTTGCCTTAAACGTATCTCTTTGCACGGAAAGATTAGAGATTTCGGTATTCAATTCCTTTAACTTGGCCTCATCGTTTTCCCGCTTGATCGCTTCTCTTTCAATCTCCAGCTGGCGGATCTGCCTTTCGAGTTTATCAAGTTCCTCCGGCATCGAGTTCATTTCCATCCGAAGCTTTGCCGCACTTTCATCGATCAGGTCGATCGCTTTGTCAGGCAAAAAACGGTCAGTTATATAACGGTGCGATAATTCCACTGCCGCTATAATTGCCTCATCCTTTATCCGCACATGATGGTAGGTTTCGTACCTGTCCTTTAAACCACGAAGGATCGAGACTGCATCCTCCACACCTGGTTCCTCAATCAGTACCTTCTGGAAACGTCTTTCAAGCGCCTTGTCTTTTTCAAAGAATTTCTGGTATTCGCTCAAAGTTGTTGCACCAACCGCGCGTAAATCACCCCTTGCCAGGGCCGGTTTCAAAATATTGGCTGCATCCATAGCGCCATCGCCACCACCTGCTCCCACCAAAGTGTGTATTTCATCGATAAATAAAATGATCTCCCCGTCACTGGTGCTCACTTCCTTCACCACGGATTTCAGGCGTTCCTCAAATTCACCCTTATATTTCGCGCCTGCTATCAATTGCCCCATGTCGAGAGCGAAAATGATCTTCGATCTCAGGTTTTCCGGTACGTCCCCGTTTACTATCCGCATTGCTAAACCTTCAGCAATGGCAGTCTTACCTACCCCTGGTTCACCTACGAGGATGGGGTTATTTTTACTTCTCCTGGACAAAATATGCAGCGTCCGGCGTATTTCTTCATCTCTTCCTATCACCGGATCGAGTTTACCGTTACGGGCCATCTCATTCAAGTTCTTTGCATATTTATTAAGCGCATTGAACTGTGTTTCTTCGGTTTGAGAGGAAATGGTTGATCCTTTTCGCAAATCTTTTATGGCGGCAATCAGTCCTTTTTCAGTGAGACCTGCATCTTTCAGTAATTTCGAACTGTTGTCATTTCCCTGTAAAATGGCTAGCAACAGGTATTCTACACTTACAAATTCATCCCCAAAGGTCTTCAGGGCTGAAGTTGCCCTAAGGACCACGCTACTCATTTCGCGGCTTACCGCCTGTGCAGGCTCACCGCTTTTTACTTTCGGAAGTTTTTTAAGGCTTTCATCAATTTTACCTTCCACGAAAGTAACATTGACATTATTTTTTTTCAACAAAAAATCTATAGGCGAATCGTCATTACTCAGCAGCGCTTTTAACACGTGTTCTGTTTCGATATTGGGATTTTGATTATTAAAAGCTTCCTGCTGGGCCTGTGCAATCGCTTCCTGGGCCTTTATGGTGAAATTATTTAAGTTCATATCGTTTTTTTATCCTGGTTAATGTGAAAATAGCTGCACCACTCAAAACGGCGGCGCACTCAAATAAGTAATTCTAATAACTTTAATCTGCAAAGGCTGTGCTCAAATCTTTATCCAAAGTAACTTGCAAGAAATTATGTCATTTGAAGACAATCAAGACTGCCGTAAATTCAGCCCAATATTAACTTTCATGTTAGTCTGTCTTGTAACTGATCATGAAGCCTGTTGCCCGAATGACTTGAAAAGATTATAGGACTCCTTTCTCCGGGGCACATTATAACCAGGGGATCGCCGGTACATAAGATTGGCGTAAAAGTGACTTTAATTTACCCAGTCAAAAAAAAATGGTTTTTAATTGTTAAGATATAGGAGCCCTTCTCATTTAATTGCCCCCCCCTTGCCTACCGCTTTTTTCATAAATTGCATTTACAGGAGCAGAAGCAGGATGATGACAGTAACTGAAAAAAATACACAATTTATAAAGGGGCTTGCCATGCAGTATGGCTTCGACTATTGCGGTATTGCCAAATCAGCTGTGCTCGATGATGACGCCCGGCGGTTGGAGACCTGGTTGTCAAAAGGAATGCATGGAAACATGGGTTATATGGAAAACCATTTCGATCTTCGGATTGACCCTTCCCGGCTTGTGCCGGGTGCAAAATCGGTTATTACCTTGTTATTAAATTATTTCCCCGGCGCGCAACAAAGCGGCACAGGACCAAAGATTGCTAAATATGCCTACGGCCAGGATTATCATGAAATAATCAGGGGTAAATTAAAAAGCTTTCTAGCCGAAATAAAAATTGCCGTAGGCGAGGTGAACGGGCGGGGATTTGTAGATAGCGCGCCTGTGCTGGAAAGGAGCTGGGCGCAACGAACAGGCCTTGGATGGATTGGAAAAAACGGGAACCTGATTAATAAACAATCCGGGAGTTTCTTTTTTATCGCCACGCTGATCATAGACCTTGAATTGGGTTATGACCACCCGGTTGTAAAGGACTACTGTGGTAGCTGTACCAAATGCATTGACCAATGTCCAACTGAAGCCATCCTCCCGGATAAAGTGATCGATGGAAGTAAGTGTATTTCCTATTTCACCATTGAATTAAAAGATGCTTTGATACCAGGGGCGATGAAGGGGAAATTCGACAACTGGATGTTTGGTTGTGATGTGTGCCAGGATATATGCCCCTGGAACCGATTTTCAAAACCTACGAAAGAACCGGCTTTTGAAACCCTGCCCGCGATCCTGAATTTTACTACCAACGACTGGGATGAACTTACCGAAGAGAACTTTAAATTGATCTTTAAAGATTCCCCGCTTAAACGCAGCAAGTTTGAGGGAATAAAGCGCAACCTGAAGTTCATTGAAGCATCATCAAAACATCCAGCCTGCCCGGATAGCAATACGGTTTAAAGAATATTTATCTTCAAAAGGAATATTTTCAATCCTGTTTAGCACTGGATTCCATATGTTATTATCCACCTTTTGAATGGTCTGTTTATTGCTAAACGCTAAACCGAGGATAAACCCTTCGTTTTTAACGGGGAAAACATAATCGAGACCTGCAGCGTAGCAAGTTCCTGTTTTGTATTTCCCTGTCCTGTTTTCCAATTTTTTATTTCTTGTTGCAAAAGGGAAATTCAGGCCGCCATTTACAAAAAACTGCAAAGCTCCTTTACGCTTTACGAGGTTCATCCTTGTTTCAATAAACAGGGGTAAGGACACATGATAATAATAATCGAAGCCCGTACCGATTCCGCAGAAAAAATTTCCAAATTGGATTCCATTAACGGAGTTGAGTGCAAGCGACGTGGTGGAGCTGCCGTTTAAAAAATGAATGGTATTAAACGAATGAAATTTATTCATCCCTGATCCATCCTTTACCAGCCTGTCTTGCGCAGGTGTACTACCTGTTGAAATAACAACCATTAACGCCAGCATATGTATCCTCCGCATATCTTTAATTTTTTTCGATTGTCATCTTACTTACCTGGTATATATTATCAATATTCGAATAATCATATTGGTAAATACCTTCTTCGGCAACAACAATGGCAAGGCCGTTCTGGCAAATAACATCAAAAGGTTTAATATTATTAATCACTTTAAGCTCTTTAAGATCCATCACGTTTGCAGCATTGTAAATTTTTAAGCCCCCCTTTCCGTCGCATATAAAAAGAAGGTTTCCATCTTTGCTAAGGCCTTGTGGTTCTTCCATATCATATAACTTCACGAGAGTAGGCTGAAGAATGTTAGAAATGTTTACAATATCAAGCTCGTTCTTTTGAAGAGCTATTGCACCCCGGCAGAAAGAAGCTTCGGTACTTGCCCTCAAAGTAACATAAGCGTAGTTGTCATCCGCGATAACAGGATCATTAAAACACGCATGTGAAAAGCTCCCAAGAAATGCAGGGGACGCGGGGTCTGAGATACTATATATAAACATACCGGTTTGAGCGCCGATAAATAATTTATCTTTTAACGGGTAGATCGTTTCAATATTCCAGCCCATGGTTTGTACATGTTCTTTTACAGGATTGACATTAGTGGTAATATTGAAAGTTGTAAGAAAAGACCTTCCAGCCGTATATAAATAATTGTTTACAATAGTGAAGCGAGCCATTGAACCGCTGATACCTGCTACTCCTGCTGCCGCACCCCTGCTATCCTGTGCCGAGGAAAAATTATTAAAAGTATCCTGTACCACTAACTTGCTATCCAGTCCGTTTTTATTCCTGGTTTCGCGCTTCTCCCAGCCTACAATATATTGTAAGCTGTCTGGTACAAAGCCGTTATTATAATCACGCTCAGGAAAAACTTTGTTGGTTACTTTCTTAAGTACCACATTTGCGGGGTCTTTGATGTCGAGGGTGACCATATCGGTATAGAGATCTGCATACAGGGTATTGTTTTTTACCGCTATGTCAAGGTTGCCTGGAATAGCAATAAAGGCAATATTTTTGGGAGCCAGGGGGTTAACATTGTCAATTATATGAACACCCTTATTAACCTCATTGATAAATATATATTGACCGTATAAAAATAATTTACCCGTTGTTTTCAATGCCTGTGGCGGAGCACTTTTAATACTTTGCCATACTGCTGTTTTGCTTTTATATACAGGTACAAAATAGGTGTAGGTAGTTTGCAACCTATCTTTTACGCAGCTTTGCAGCATAAAAGAGGTTGAAAAAAGAAAAAATAAATAAGGGGACAATTTTTTCATACAATTAGTTTAAGGTTGACATATTTTATACTTACAGGTTCAAACCTGCATGGGTGCATAGCTGAAGGAAATCCAAAGATTACTTTTTGCCGATATTTTTTTGCAGCACCAGCCCAAAATAACTATAATGGCGATTGTTGTAGAAGCCGGAATTAGACATTTTGCCCAGGCTGTAATTAATATCAGGTCCAATAAGGAATGGTTTTTTTGAACGGGCGCGCAATGCCAACAAAAATCCCGCAGAAACATTAAGCTGGGTTTTATTAAAATACCTGTTATCGCGGAAGTATGCGTCCGAAATGGTATCAAATTGCAATGCATTTGAGCCAATAAGCCGGGAGATTGACAACCCGGTATTTAAATAAACCGGCAACCTGTTTTCTTTTGTAAGTCGAAACCGAATGTTGACAGGTATTTCGATAAAATGGAATTGATTGTTGTAGTGGGTTTTGTTGCCGTTTCTATAATAGAAACTTGAGAAATCTGCAACGGCATTATTATAAAAAACACTGTCTACCCTGTTGCCGATCGTGATGGCGGAACGATACGATTTATAGTTAAGGCCGGCTTGAAAATTCATTTTGTATGACAGGGCCTTTTGAACAAATAAGCCCAAAACAATGCCCGCGCCGGTCCTTATTTGTGAAGGAACATGAGGAGATGGTGCCGGGCTTCCATTGCCACCGGTTGACTGCCCCGGATTGCTTTCGAATAATTTTAGCGCATTATTGTCTCCGGAACCGATTATTCCCAGGTACCCTTTTTGGGTAGCTGTTATACCAAAAGAAACATTAAAACCTATCTGCCAGGGGCCTTTTTGTTGGAAACGCTCCCTGTTTTTTAATGCAAGTTCTTTGTTCTCCGCTGCCTGTAAAATCCTTTCCAGGGAATCGTTTGCATGCCCATTGATACTAACAACGGGTGCTGTTGGTGTTGCAGGCGTTAATGCATGAATAGAAGCTGTCATTGTTATTCTATCGTGAAGGGTGGTTAGCTTTTCACCCGGTTCGCTTTCCGGGTGATTACCTTGGGTTAATACGATCGCACGTTGAGTGCTCAAATACCATTTGGGCTTGTTGTTATGGCTGGCATTCGTTTCAACCGCTGGTTTACGTAAATTAGTTTTCGTAGATGTGGCAGTATTGATGGCATCCGGGGTAGCGGGCTTTACGCGAACCGGAAGGGATGATGTTTGTGGTTGCGTACCGGTGTTGTCAACTGGTTTTCCCGTGGTGCTTCTCTCTTTATTAGGATCATTATGGCTGAGGGATTCCAGGTCATCTTGCGACTGGCGGGTTATACCGGCTTTATGGTGGGCGGGGTGACTGTTAGCCGTGGTGTCTGCAGGGATATTGTTTTGTGAGATGCCTTTATTGATTGTATTACCCGGGGTACGATTCCATAAAATAAAAATACCTGAACTGAGAACGAACAATATGAACAACAGGAGGGCAAATACGCGTCGGTCGTTTTTTGTTTTTGCAATAGATACAGCTACTTTTTGCCACACTTCCTTTGAAGGAGCCAGTTTTAGCCCGTCCATTTTTTCCTGCACCTGTTTTTCAAAATTATTTTCCTGCATACTGTCCCTGTTTTGAAAATGAGGAATATTTCTCAATCCATTCTATCAATAAATACCTGCTCTTGCATACTGCGATTTGGATGTTCCGTCACTGATCCCGAGCATTGCGCCCTCTCCGCGTGTGTATCCTTCGATTGCATATAAATTAAATATTGTTTGAAGCCTGTCGGCAGTTGCGGATCAATTCTGATAACTGCTTGTGTCCAATTGTAAAGTGGGGTTGTGTCTGAAACCGGGTGCAGGGGCATTTCGGCAAACGCCAATTCTTCCTGTAGCGCTTATTCTTTTTCAGGTAATTTAGTGCTGTATTGACCATGATCCGCCTGATCCAGGCGCCCAGTTCACCGTCAGACCTGAACTTGCCCAGATGCAGGTAAATTTTTACAAAACCTTCCTGCAATACATCCTCAGCGTCCTCCATAGATTTTGTATACCGGTAACATACGCCCAGCATGGCAGGCGCGAAATGATCATACAATTGCTGTTGTGCAGCGGGCTTTTTTTTCAGGCAATCTTTTACAAGTGATGTATAATCCATTATAATACTATGCTCGTTTGACAAATTATTATTGCAAAGGGTTGCATGAAAGTTCTGCTATCATTAAATTTTTAACCGGTAACCGGTATAAAATAAGTTGGGCGAGTCCCCGGGTGTCCTTTTATTAGGCAGCACAAACAAATCAGGCACAAAATTTTGAAGCAAAATAAGAATTTCGATTTTATCAATTACTCCGGGCAATGCTTATTAGATTAATAAAATATTACCAATATAATTAGCATATTTAACTAATTTATTTAGTATATTTGTTTTTGTAATAAAAATTATTTATATGTATCCAGCTTCATTGGTCGCTTATTATTTTGTAAAAAGGGGAATAGATGAAAGAATGCCTTTAACACAAATGAAACTTCAAAAACTGGTATATTTCGCCCAGGGCGTTCATTTGATCATCCATAAAAACCCATTGATCAGTGAACAGTTCCAGGCCTGGAAATATGGGCCTGTAATTCCGGCCATTTATAATACTTATAAATTTTATGGCAGCGAACCTATTGATGATACTGAGTGGGCTATTTCGATGGATGAGGGTAGTGATTTATCCATATTAGATAATGATGCCAGAGAAACGCTGGAATACACCTGGGATAATTTAAAAGATACAAACGCTATTAAATTATCAAACTGGACGCATAACCCTGATTCTCCATGGGCCAAGTCCTATGTTCCGGGAATAAATGACGTTACAATCCCTAATGAAAAGATCTCTGCATATTTTGAAAGATTCTTAGTAAAATAATTTATGCCCTCAGAAAAAATTGAACTTGCAAAACTTAAATTAGAGATCGATAAGGAATCGGACAACCCGGCTGTTTTAAAAAAAGAAATAGAGGATTTGGACAAAAAGTACTCCTACCTTATCCAGGCGCAAAAAATCAAGGCATTAGAAACTTACAATAACACTATTTCTCAAAATATTTCAGAAAGAAAAAAGTATGCGACGAAAATTTTCCGGTTAACGGTGTCCTGGACTACAGCCATTTTTTTTGTTATATTTTTAAACGGGTTTGCGTTCCATTGTTTTTATATCTCCGATAAAGTTTTAATTACGTTGATCACTACTACAACCATTAATTTCCTGGGATTTTTTCTTTTGGTTACGAAGTATCTTTTCAATACAAAAGAAACCGAAAATGGCATGCCATTCTCTAATCCAGAAAATTTGAAGAAATAATAAGAAAAATATTTTGCCGGCGCCTGAAGTATATTAATCCTTAAATAAAACTGGCGAATACGATGAAACAAACCATTGAAAGGGCAAAAAACACCAGGATTTTACATTTGCATCTGCCGTTGATGGCAGGATCCTGGGAGTTTATGACTCCCTTAATTAATTACGGGCCCGCTGAATTTCGATTTTTTTCGGTATAATCTTTTAAACCCTTTAATGCACTTTCATAACCAGGTCCGGCGAGTTTATCTGCAAAGATTCCATAAAATTTTTCCCAAGGATACCAAGGTAATTTTATAACAGCCCTCCATTCTACATGGGCCGCATTTGAGGTTGACAACCTGGTAATGATTATATCATTATCAATGTTATTGGCACCTTCCTGCTGTAGAAAAATTTTACAGAATTCGAATCCGCTGATACCAATTGGATGATTATTTCCTTGCCGTGGTGCACAATACGGCATTTCTGGTTTGTTCCAGCAATACCGGGCGCATCCGGATACAACCCGGCCCCACCAACAGTAAAAATTGGGTGCCATTTTTTCCAGTTTTCAAATAGAGCAATTTGCTGGTATACCGCCATACCGCTGGCATCAATCATCACACCTCTTGAAATCTGAACCCTGGAAGGAATCAATAAAGAAAATATTGTAATAATGATGAATAAACCGGTAACTCCTGCCAGGAAAGCCTTAATCGAACGCATAAAATAAATTTATTCCCATTTGAAAACTTTAATCGCGATTAAATAAATTACAACACACCATAATAATAATATACCAACCTCGTTTCTTAATTGCCATAAATTTTGCCCTTCAAAGGCAACAGCTCTCATAGCCGTGTTTAAATGGGTAAGGGGCATTGCCTGCGATATCGGTTGCAACCATTTTGGAAAAACATCTACCGGGAAAAACGTACCTCCCAACAAGAACTGTGGCAGGGTGAGCATGTTTGCGAAGGGCGGTATACTGCTGTCATTTTTTGCGAGTCCGCTTACAATAAACCCCATGCCCATAAACACCAGCAGGCCAAGAAAGCTTAGTACCAGCATTTCCAATAATGTTTGAAATCCATTGATGAGTGTAAAACCAAAAAGAAACCGCCCCGCTACTATGATCACGATCGCTGTGAGCATTTGAAATATCACCCTTGCAAGTCCTTCGCCCAAAACGATAAATGTACGGCTGATAGGCGTAGCGAAAAAACGTTTGAGAACCAGCGTGTTCCTCAGATTAAAAAAAACAAAAGCCACCCCGAATACCCCGGAATTTAATAAGGAAAAGCCTAGTTGGCCAGGTAAAATAAAATCAATCGTTTTATACTCGCGGATTACCTCCACGTCCCGTTTTGGATCAAAACCATCCATTGCATATGTGGGCCTGTTGGGATATTGTTCGTTACTGATCGCATTTACAAGACTGCTCACCACATGCATGAACTGGGGCCACTTGTCATTGCTGGCGCTGGTAGCGGATAACGTATAAGTGTACCCTGGTAACAGGGTGGTATTTTTTGTAATTTTGAAAATGCCCGTGATCTTACCTTTCACCAGGTTATCACGCAACAGGTGTTCATTTTCAAAATAAACTATTTTTATCCTGTTGCTTGATTTGATAGCGTCAAACAGTGCATTGGTACTGTCGCAGTTTTTATCAAGCGCAATTTTATACACCGGTACTCCCCCATTATTTCCAATAAAACCAAAAATAAGTATAAAAATAAAAGGGAAACCAAAACTGAAAAGTACCGCAGAGGGGCTTCTGAACTGGGCCAATAAGCTGGCTTTAGATATTGCCAACATGGCCCTGACCTGGCTATATGAGTGCATTAATCTGGTTTTTAGGTAAACTGTAATAAAAAAAATGGAAGATAACGACAGATGTCGTATCTTTGATGACAAATGACGGGTTATGAAAAAGATTCCACTGCCGAAAAAACCATTGTATATGCAAAATGATACCGTTCAAAAGTTAAATGAGCCCCTCCCACTATTTAGTAAAAGTATGCAGGTAATTCCATCAGTAAAGGATTTTACTTATGATGAATTTAAAAAAATTGCGGATAGGGGCCCATTTAGCCAGGCAGAATGGGCTGCAATGTTACATGTAAGTGAGCGTACCTTGCAGCGATATGCCAAAAACAACGGAAGTTTTGCTTCGATCAATGCCGAAAGAGCCCTGCAAATAGATAATGTAGTCAGGGAAGGAAAAAAAGCTTTTGGCAGCACAGCACTTTTCTATCAATGGTTAAAGCGCAACCCTTTCATGCTTGAAGGAACCCTGTCGATTGAGTCCCTTACTTCTTATGACGGTATTGTAAAAGTGCTTACCCAACTTGGCAGAATTCAACATGGTTTGTTTGCATGAAAGTGTACCGTATCTCTAACCAGCTTTATAGTAATGATATTTCAGGCATAGGTGCGAAAATATACGGCTCGCGCTGGAATTCTGCCGGATTACCATTGCTTTACACTTCGGCCTATAATTCCCTGGCGATGCTGGAAATGCTTGTTCATACAAATTTTGAAGATTATTCAATTGAATTGGACCTTATGTATATTGATATCCCGGATTCATTGGAATGTAAAGAGATCAAAGCAACTACCCTTAAACAAGGATGGGCCGGGGATTTATCTTACACGAAATACATCGGTGACGAATTTATAAAATCGCTGCAGACACCCTTACTTAAAATACCTTCTGCCATCATCGGGGAAGAATACAATTATCTTGCTAACCCGCTCCACAATGATTTCAGGAAAATAAAGATCGCAGGAGTAAAATCTTTCCGGCCTGATAAAAGATTATTGCGTACACATGAATAAAATTTACCTGTTGCTGGGAAGTAATATGGGAAACAGCCAGGAGCAATTGAAAACTGCCACCCGGCATGTTGAAAAAAACACCGGGCAGGTCACCGCTGCGTCGGGGCTTTATATTACGGCCCCCTGGGGCAATTCAGACCAGCCTGATTTCCTGAACCAGGTAATTGTGATTGACTCTTCGCTAACTGCCATTGAAACGCTGCAAAATATTCTAGAAATTGAAGAAATGGAAGAATACGAACGGTCAAAAATGCCCCCCGCATCATTGATATCGATATACTTTTTTTAATAAAAAAATTATTAAGGAGCCGGGTTTAATTATCCCTCATCCGGAAATCGCAAACCGCCGGTTTGTATTGGTCCCCTTAAATGAAATTGCACCGCGCTTTATACACCCGGTATTCAATAAAAGTATACTCCGGTTATTATCGGAGTGCAGAGACGAATTGAATGTTAAAAAGTTTTTATAGCACAAAAGATATTTCGCTATTTTGCGTACAGCAAGTATGAAATACAGTTTTGTTACGATAGAAGGGAATATTGGCGCAGGCAAAACCACACTGGCTCATTTACTCAGCAAGCATTTCAACGCCAGGCTCGTTTTAGAGCAATTCGCAGATAATCCTTTTTTGCCTAAATTTTATGAAAACCAGCAACAGTACGCCTTTCCTTTAGAATTATTTTTTATGGCGGAACGATACAAGCAATTGAAAGACCTGTTGCAGACAAAAGACATGTTTCAAAATGTTACCATCTCTGATTACCTTTTTACCAAATGCCTTTTGTTCGCAAAAGTAAACCTGCCCGATGAGGAATTCAGGTTGTACCAAAAGCTATTTGATATTATGAACCCCCAGATCGTACAGCCGGATATATTAATTTATTTACACGCCCCCGTGGTGAAGTTGCAGGAAAATATCAGGAAGCGCAACCGGCAATACGAGCAGGGCATTGGCGGTGATTACCTTTTTTCCTTACAAGAAACCTATACTCAATATATCAAACAGCATAATATTAAAACACTTTTCGTTGATAGCTCCAACGCAGATTTTTTAAGTAATGATGCACACCTTGCGGTTATCGTCAACGCCCTGGATAAAGAATATGAGAACGGCCAGCACTATCTCACCCTTCCCTGACGATCGCTGCAGTGAAGGCGTGGGCAATATGATTTGAGCAAAAAATGAATTGCTGGTGATTAGTTTTTAACTTTGTTTTTTTATCAACAGATTTACTTTTGAGCGTTTCTCCTTTAACTGTTTTGAAAATCCCTGAATTCAGAAATTTTATTCTGGGCCGATTTGTTTTCATCATGGGGCTCCGGATGATGGGTACCCTGGTAGCGTGGTGGATGTATGAGCTTACGGGCGATGCGTTTTATATTGGTATGATAGGGCTAGCCGAAGCGATACCCGCGGTTTTACTGGCATTATATGCCGGTTATATTATTGATAAAAGCGAAAAAAGAAAGCTTTTGCTGATTACTGTTTTTGCTTATGCCCTTTGCACTTTTATTTTACTGGGCAGTTCCACCCAATGGTTTAGCCAGCAATTCGGCACGAAGCTCGTCATCATTTTTATCTACAGTATAATTTTCATAACCGGCGCTATCAGGGCGTTTTCCGGTCCGAGCTTTAGCGCGATCATTGCCTCGCTTGTTCCAAAAGAACGCTTAATTACGGCTGCCCAGTTAAGTTCCACAAGTTGGCTGATCGCCAGTATTTCAGGGCATGCGATGGCTGGTTTTTTAATTGCGGGGCTTCATGTAACAGGTACATTCGTGGTGATCAGTGTGATCATTGTAACGGGTTTTTTATTATTGACCAGGATAAAACCAAAGCCGCCAGTGATAGGCGCAGAAAAAAAGACACTGGAAGCGGTGGCTGAAGGTTTAAGGTTTGTTTTTAAAACAAAAGAAGTATTGGGTGCTATTACGCTTGATCTTTTTGCGGTATTGTTTGGCGGCGCGGTAGCCATGGTGCCGGTATATGCCAAAGATATTTTGCATACAGGGCCCATTGGGTTTGGCTGGCTCAACGCGGCCACTGATATTGGTTCAATTTCGATGGTAATAGGGCTTACGCTTAGTCCAATGAAAAGAAAGCAGGGTATTAAATTACTATTTGCCGTTGCCGGTTTTGGTATTTGCATAATTGTTTTTGGTATTTCAAAATGGTATTGGTTATCATTCCTTGCCTTGCTTATCGGTGGTATATGTGATGGGCTAAGCGTCGTAGTGAGGGGAAATATTATGCAATTAAAAACCCCGCATGAATTGCGGGGAAGGGTAATGAGCGTGAACTCCATGTTCGTTAATTCATCAAATGAGATAGGCCAGTTTGAAAGTGGAGTAGCTGCAAAGCTGATGGGCGTTATCCCATCCGTGGTGTTTGGCGGGTGTATGACCATACTTGTAGTGATTGCTACCTGGTGGAAAGCGCCTTCATTAAAGAAGCTGGAATATTAAAGCGTTCATGGCTTACATAGAACATAGCATTCCATTACAGTCCTCATTACTTCCCCATGGCCATTAATTTTTCAATGACATAATAAGTAATAGGGCAAAAGGTAGAATTTTTTAAAGCCATTGGCTGGCGCTTTAATAAAAAATCTTCATCGGTATAGGGGAAACGTTCACAATCTGAAGGGCGCACATCATAAATAGTGCAATGATTGTCTTCACCCAAAAAGGAACAGGGGGCAGACCGCATCACATAGTCACCATCTTCATCTACTTTCAGATAATTATTGATCAGGTCACCGTCTTTTAACTTAAGATATTTGGCTATCCGCTTAATATCAGGCGTTTTAAACCGGGGTGAGTACCCTTTGCAACAATTGGCACATTTAAGGCAATCGATCTTGGCGAACGCTGCCTCATGCAGTTCCGGCAAGGCTCTCAAAACAGTGTTTTTATCTGCCCTGTGGAGGTAATTCTTATATAATTTTTGCCTCTCTCCTGATTTTTTTTCCCAGGCCCTTAACAATTCATCGCTCATAATTAAAATTTAATAACCTTGCTGCAACATATTTCATAGAAAAGGAACTTTAACGGGTACATTGTTTGTGACAAACCAGCAGCAAAACCTGGCGCTACAGAAAGGCCTGTTAAACCGTGAAACAGCAGCAAGCCGGCTAATCTAAATCCTTACTGTGATTAAGGTTGATTTCATCCTGCTCCTCTTTCCGCCTATGCAAAGTAACGAACATATTAGCACCAAATCTTGTTGTGTTGATGTAATTTTGCAACCTTCCCTAATCTTCCGGGGCAGGTTGAATGCTTTAAAACTATAATAGTAAATTCTTTATATGGATCTATTTGAAAAACAACAAAATGAATTTTCAGGCAGGCATATTGGACCTAATAAGCCCGACACCAACGCAATGTTAGCAGAGATCGGCATAAATTCACTGGAGGAACTAATAGGCAAAACCATACCGGATCATATAAGGATGAAAACCGATCTGGAAACCCCTCCTGCAGTGAGTGAATTTGAATATTTAAGTGAATTAAAAAAAGTTGCCGCCAAAAACAAGGTTTTTAAAAGTTATATCGGGCAGGGTTATTATGATACTATTACGCCGAGTGTTATATTAAGAAATGTTTTCGAGAACCCGGGCTGGTACACCTCATACACGCCTTACCAGGCTGAAATTGCACAAGGCCGATTGGAAAGCCTTCTTAATTACCAGACCATGGTGAGCGATCTTACAGCCTTACCTATTGCCAATGCGAGCCTATTGGATGAAGGCACTGCCGCGGCTGAAGCGATGACAATGTTATTTAATCATAAAAACAGGAACCATGACCATATCACGGCCCCTAAATTTTTTGTGGATGAAAAAATATTTGATCAAACCAGGGATGTATTGATCACAAGGGCTGACCCTATTGGCATTGAATTAATTTTTGGTGATTTTTCCGCTTTGGCCCTGGATGAGCAATTCTTTGGGGCCATTGTACAATATCCCGACAGCAATGGCGAGGTGAACGATTTCCGGGATTTTATTAAGGAGGCTCACGCCGTGAACGCCATGGTCGTAATGGCAACCGATCTTCTTTCCCTTACTTTATTAACCCCACCCGGCGAACTGGGTGCTGATGTTGCCATTGGATCATCACAACGACTCGGCGTACCAATGGGATTTGGAGGACCACATGCCGCTTTTTTTGCCACCAACGGTGAATTTAAAAGAAATATCCCTGGCAGGATCATTGGTGTAAGCGTGATGCGCAGGGCAAACGCTGTTTGCGGATGGCCCTCCAAACCCGGGAACAGCACATCCGTCGTGAGAAGGCTACCAGTAATATTTGTACCGCCCAGGCCTTATTAAGCAATATGGCTGCTATGTATGTTATTTTTCACGGAGCTCCTGGCATAAAAAATATTGCAAAAAGGATACACCTGTTAAGTCTTCACCTCGAAGGCGAGCTTAGTAAACTGGGGGTGGAGCAATTAAATACGGCGTGGTTTGATACATTGAAAGTAAAGACGAATGATATTGATAAGCTAAAAGCGGTTGCCGTACAGCATGAAATGAATTTTAATTATTTCACTGATGGCACAGTCGGTATAAGTTTAGATGAAACCACATCACCAGCCGACGTTAACCAGATTGTAAGGGTGTTCGCAGAAGTAACAGATAACATTATCCCGGGCCGCAAGCCTATTGCACCGGCTTCCTATAAATTCCCGGAAACGCTGACAAGAACGAGTTCCTTTTTATTGCACCCTGTTTTTAATACGCACCATAGCGAGAGCCAGATGATGCGTTATATAAAGTTCCTGGAAGATAAGGACCTTAGCCTTAACACGTCGATGATCAGTTTGGGCAGCTGCACGATGAAACTAAATGCCGCCTCCGAATTAATACCAGTGAGCTGGCCGGAATTTAGCAGGTTGCACCCCTTTGCCCCGGCTCAGCAAACACTCGGATATCAGCAGGTGATCACGGAGCTGGAAAATTATTTAAGTATGATTACGGGTTTTGCAGCAACATCCATACAACCTAACAGTGGTGCCCAGGGTGAATATGCGGGACTACTTACCATCCGGGCCTATCATGCGTCAAGAGGAGAAGAACATCGTACTGTAGTACTAATCCCTATATCGGCACATGGCACCAACCCGGCAAGTGCGGTGATGGCGGGGATGAAAGTGATCGTTACAAAGTGCGATGACGCCGGAAATATTGATGTGGCGGACCTAAAACAAAAAGCAGAAGAACATAAAAATGACCTGGCAGCACTGATGGTTACCTATCCCTCAACGCATGGAGTGTTTGAAGAAAGCATAAAAGAAATTTGTGACACTATACATCAGCATGGCGGCCAGGTATATATGGATGGCGCTAACATGAATGCCCAGGTTGGTTTAACAAGCCCGGGAATGATCGGCGCCGATGTATGCCATTTGAACCTGCACAAGACCTTTGCTATACCACACGGCGGGGGCGGGCCAGGTGTAGGCCCAATTTGCGTGGCCCGGCAACTGATCCCCTTTTTACCCGGCCATATAAAACTAGACAATAAGTCAACGAACACGCATGCGATCAGCGCCGCACCTTTTGGAAGCGCAAGCATTTTGCTGATCAGTTATGCTTATATAAAAATGCTGGGCACAACCGGAATACGTAATGCGACATTGTATGCGATATTGAATGCCAATTATATGAAAGTCAGGCTGGAGAAATTTTATAAAATATTGTATACAGGCAGGAATGGCACCGCCGCACATGAATTTATAGTCGACCTAAGGCCATTTAAAACAAGTGCCGGAATTGAAGCCGAAGATGTAGCGAAAAGATTAATGGATTATGGTTTTCATGCCCCTACCCTTTCCTTTCCTGTGGCCGGTACTTTAATGATAGAACCTACGGAAAGTGAAGACAAGGCAGAACTGGATCGTTTTTGTGATGCCCTGATTAGTATTTACCACGAAATAAAAGAAATTGAAAAAGGCCGGGCCGATAAAAAAGACAATGTACTAAAGAATGCCCCGCATACCCTGCAGGTGGTTTGCACAGATGAATGGGTGCGCCCATACACCAGGCAACAGGCCGCTTTTCCTTTGCCTTATATTATGGAAAATAAATTTTGGCCTGCGGTGAGCAGGGTCAATAACACCTATGGCGACAGGAACCTGATATGTACCTGCGAACCCATGGAAAATTATATGGAACCTGCTTTACATTAACCTTTGAAGATTTATGCTACTCTATAATCACCCGGTGGGTAAAGGAGTTTTCAACTTCCTGTTAAGTAGAGCTTTTATGTGTAATATTTTTTACATGATCCTCCACAAGGTCAATTAGCCATCAACACGGTATTATGGGAAAGAAAGATTTTTTAGGAAAGCAATACCTGGTAAAAGGGGCATTTTTTTATGTAAGTGTCTAAGGCATTCAAGTACAACCCTTGCTGGGCCTAAATAATATTCATTAAAAATATGAATCAAGATAGGGGCCCAGGGGGCCTGTAATAGGGTAACAGACCGCATATGCGGTTGATTGGATGATCGTATATTTCTAATACTATTCTTTGCTGTTCTACCGGAATTACTTTAAATATTATGGAAGACCGCACTTACTACAGATATGTATGGGGTGCCTTTTACACTTTTACCCAGGCCAAACGCCAAAAGTAAACACAAGACATATGACTTTTATTTGATTTAAGCGAATTTACTTCGGATATTTATGTAACATCCGGTACATACCCGGAAAGCTTCATCATTTGATGCCAATTCCAATTCTAATTAAAACCCAAATGGACGATATCCTGAAAATATTAATGTTGGAAGACAGCGAGGATGATGCAGAGATAGTATTACAACTGCTAAAAAAAACAAGTCTTCGTTTCGAATCCAGATTGGTGATGAATAAAGCCGATTTTCTGCTGGCCCTTCACCAGTTTAACCCGGATATAATCCTTTCTGATAATTCCTTACCCCAGTTCAGTGCCACTGAAGCCCTGGAAATAATTCACCAGCGCGGATTACAATTACCATTTATTTTAATCACGGGCACAGTGTCCGACGAATTTGCGGCCAACATAATAAAGCTGGGGGCCGACGATTATATTTTAAAGGACCGGCTTGTAAGGCTCCCTGCTGCAATTAACAGCGCTTTGCTAAAGAAGCGTTCAGCTAGCGGAATGAAGCTAAAGGAAGAGGAGATTATGTTTAACGCCAGCCTGCTGGCTGCGGTTGGCCAGGCGATCATTGCGACGGATCTTGAAGGCAATGTATCCTATTGGAATGGTGCAGCTGAAAAGATGTATGGATGGTCGGCACCGGATGCAATGGGTTGCAAAATTACTGACCTTACCCCTTCGCCGGAAGCCAAAGAATATGGGAATGAAATCATGGAAGAATTAAAAAAAGGATATTCATGGTCCGGCGAATATATGGTACAGCGAAAAGATGGGGCTATTTTCCCAGCTTTTGTAACTATTTCCCCGATTTATGGCTCAGACATGCAGATGAAGGGGATGATTGGGTTTCAAACGACATTTCCGATCGCAAAAGACCGAGCTTGAATTAAAAATAATGGAGGAGCAAATATTAAATCAGAAACTGGAAGCGCAAAGAAGTTAACCCGGGCCATCATCACTGCACAGGAACAGGAAGAAACCACATTGGCGGGAACTGCACGATAATATAACCCAGATACGCTGGCACAAAACTGTTTCTTTCAGTAGCCGCGCAAAAAAATGAAACTGTAATGGAGCTGGTGAAATATCCCATCCAGCTTATAGAAAATTCCATTGAAGAAATAAGGCTTTTAAGCAGCAAAAGTGTAACGCCGTTAAGAAATATAAATTTGGAAAAACTGGTAGAAGTTTTGGTAGATAACCTAAATAAAACAACGGCCATAAATACCCTTTTTGTATATGCTGTAAACACTCACCTGCTGGCAGATGAATTGAAATTAAATATTTACAGGATCATCCAGGAACAGTTGAATAATATCATAAAGCATGCGGCTCCGGAAAATGTAAGTATCCATATAGAAGACACGGATAGCCATATTATAATCGATGTAAAGGACGATGGCAAAGGCTTTGACCTGGCTAAAGACCGTAAAGGCATAGGCATTTCAAATATGATAAACCGGATTGAATCTTTCAACGGCAAAATGGAAATAGACACTTCCATCGGCAATGGGTGCAGGGTAAGGGTAACCATGCCTGTTATCTGACACCGGGGAAATGAACAAGTTGTTATTTAAGTGATTTTTAAGAAGACAGGGAAAAATAAAAGGTTGCCCCTTTATTCACTTCGCCTTCGGCCCAAACCCTTCCCCCATGCCGGGTTATGATACGCTGGACAATGGCAAGGCCAATTCCAATGCCTTCAAAGTCGGTGGTACTGTGCAGGCGTTGGAAAACACCGAATAGCTTATTTTTGTAGGTCATATCAAAACCGGCACCATTATCTTTTACATAATAAATCACCTGGTTGTCGCTTGCCGTAAAGCCAATTTCAATATCAGGCTTTTCCTTTTTCCCGGAATATTTTACAGCATTGGAAACCAGGTTCAAAAACACCTGGGTAAGCAATTCTACATCCCCGTTAGCCGCCGGCAAAACCTGCTTATGCAGGTTAAAATGCGGGTTACTATTCTCAGATTTAAATTCGTCCATTACCCTGGCAACAAGTTTATTCATATCAATTTCTACTTTACGAATCTCTTTTCTTCCCAGCTGTGATAATTTTAATAAACTTTCAATAAGATTGTCCATTTTCAGGGCATTATCCCTGATGACAGAAATTATTTTATTAGCCTCATCATCCAGTTTATCCTGATTATTTTCTTTGAGGATAGTAGCATATGCGTTTATTCTTCGCAGCGGGGCTCTAAGGTCGTGAGAAACCGAATACGAAAATGATTCCAGCTCATGGTTTAAAAATTCAAGTTCCCTGTTCTTGTTTTGAAGATCCCGGTAGAGTCCTATCAGGCTGAGCTCCTGCTGGTGTTTATCAATAAAGAATTTAATTTTATTGATCAGGATTTCGGGTTGAAAAGGCTTTGTAATGAAGCTGAATGCCCCTTTTTCATACCCTTTAAAAATATTCTGGTTATCGGTATAAACGGCAGAGATAAATATAAATGGCAAATTCGCGGTTTTTTCCTCTTCGCGCAATATCCCCGCTAATTCGAAACCATCCATTCCAGGCATTTGAATATCTAACAATGCAAGGGCGAAGTTGTGGTGTAGAGTTGCCTTGAGGGCGTCATTCCCACTTGCCGCTTCTATAAGCTCAATTTCCAGGCCCTTAAGAATAACCCTTAGGGCAAGGAGGTTTTCGGGTTTGTCGTCTACAGCTAAAATTTTCGGCAGGAGGTTCATAGGCAATCAATTAGAGTTAAATCTTTATGAAATACGGTAGACAGGTTCATCGAAAAATATTGAGGCATTAATGATTACACTTTTATTTGCTTAACCATACCCGCATTAATGATAACAGGCGTTCGATATCAACAGGCTTGCTGATATAATCGTTGGCTCCCGCATCAATGCATTTTTGCCGGTCGTCTTTCATGGCTTTAGCTGTAAGCGCGATAACAGGCAGGTTTTTGAAACGAATACTTTCCCGTATGTGCCTTGTAGCTTCATATCCATCCATTTCCGGCATCATAATATCCATTAGTACAAGGTCAATATCGGGGTGTGTATCCAGCATATCCAGTGCATTTTTCCCATTTTCGGCTTTTATGATATCCATTCCGCAATCCTTTAATATTTTCGATAAGGCAAAAACATTTCTCATATCATCATCTACAAACAATATTTTCTTACCCTGGAAGATGGCTTCATTATTATAAAAGTCATTAATGATCGTTTGCTTGGATTCGGACAGGTTCTTTATTGCCCGGTGCAGGAAAAGAGCTGTTTCATCTAATAGCCGTTCTTCCGATTTTACTCCTTTAATGATAATACTTTCCGCGTGTTTTTGTAATTCGTGGCTTTCTTCCTTTGACAGTTCTTTCCCCGTATAAATTATTATCGGGGGAATAACTTTATCCTTTAAATTTTCCAATTTGTAAATAAGTTCAAAGCCTGTCATATCCGGCAATCCAATGTCAAGCACGATACAATCTATATGATGCTGCTGGTACATTTCAATTGCCTCATTGCCGGTTGCGGCTTCCAGGCATTTTACATCTCCATTTCCGATAAGCACACGCATTGCTTTTCTGGCATTCTGATCGTCTTCGATAATAAGAAGGTTCCTGATTTTTCTGCTGGCAAAATTTTCAATCCGGTTGAAAGCTTCTTCAAGGTCTTTTTTATATACGGGTTTTACCAGGTATTCGATTGCCCCTTCCTTAATAAGATCCAGGGAGCGTTCGGTAGCAGATATAATATGGACTGGTATATGCCTTAAGGAAGGATTTGATTTCAGTTCGGCCAGAACTTTATCACCATTAATACCAGGTAGTTCAAGATCAAGTATGATAGCATGTGGCTTATATTTTTCCGCTAAATCCAGCCCGTCTTCGCCTGTTGCAGCAGAAAGGCATTTAAATTTTTTGTCGTGCGCCTGCTTATAAAGTATCGAAGCGAATTTCAAGTCGTCTTCAATCATGAGGACAATTGTATCCGCAGCGGTTAGGGTATCCCTGTCATCTGAGATCGTGGGATAATTCAGGTACCTCGTATTAACATTCAAGCGTGATTTGTGCATTACCTGGTTTCGCCTGGCGGTGTCGGGTTCACCCGTTCCAGGCTCCTGGATTATTTCTAATGGAACTATGATGGAAAAAACGGACCCTTCATTTGGTTTGCTGCTCAGTTTTATTTCAGCGCCTAATAATTTGGCAAGATCGCGTGAGATGGAAAGGCCCAAACCGGTTCCGCCATATTTCCTTGAAGTTCCTCCGTCGGCCTGCTGGAAAGCCTCGAATATGGCTGCCTGTTTGTCTTCCGCGATGCCAATGCCGCTATCCTTTACAAATATGCTGAGTGCAGTTTCTGTGTACCGGTCAACACTGATATCTATACCACCCCGGTGTGTAAATTTGATAGCATTGGACACTAGATTTTTCAATACCTGGTTCAACCGCTGTGCATCCGTACGGATCGAGGCGGGTAAGTCAGCGTCTATTTTACTCGTTAGTTTTAATCCTTTTTGTTCAGCATGGTGTTTAAAATCACGCACAAGCTCATCAATTAAATTCTTCAGGAAAATGGTTTCTACATTGATCGACATTTTGCCTGCTTCGATTTTCGAAAGGTCGAGTACCTCGTTGATCAGAACCAGCAAATCATGCCCGCTTTTATAGATGACCTCAGCGCTTTCCACCTGCTCCTTGTCAAGGTTTTTATTTTTATTTTCTGACAGGTCTTTGGAAAGTATCAATAAACTATTAAGCGGGGTACGTAATTCATGAGACATGTTTGCTAAAAATTCGGATTTATACCGGCTGCTGACTTCGAGTTGTTTTCTTTTCTCTTCAATGTCAAATTTGGCATCTTCCACCTCTTTGTTCTTTACTTCCAGGAGCCGGGTTTTCTCTGCCAGTTCCTCATTGGTAACCAGCAATTCTTCCTGTTGATGTTTAAGGTTCTGGGTTTGTTGTTCCAGTTCTTCGTTCATTTGTTTCAGTTCTTCCTGCTGGGTCTGCAGCTCTTCTGTTTGCCGTTGTCTTTCTTTATTTAGCCTTTTTAACTTAGTCCGTGATTGAGCAGAATTAAAGGCTATGCCAATGTTTTCACTAACCAGGTTAAGAAATTGTATATCACGTTCTGAAAATTCTTTGAAAGCACCGATCTCAATAATACCCTTTATCTGCCCGCTGTACTGAAAGGGGAAAACGATAATGTGTTTGGGAGTAAGGTTTCCGAGGCCAGAGTTGATTTTTATATAATCAGGAGGAACTTCTTTAAAGATGATGGTTTTTTGTTGTAAGGCAGCCTGGCCTACCAGGCCCTGCCCAAATTTTATAATGGGGGGCTCGTCTTTATTGTAATCAAAAGCATAACTCCCTACGAGGTTTAAATGGCCGTTTTCCGCGAGGTAAATAGTACCTATTTGTGCTTCCAGGTAAGTGGTAACCTGGTTGATTACTTCCTGCGCAATATCACTAACTTTTTTTTCACCCTGGATTTTATTGTTAAGTTCTGTGTTGCCGGTAAGGAGCCAGTTTTTATTGGCGCTTTCTGTTTCCGATTTTTCCAGGCTGTGAAGGTTTTTGCTAATTAAGATGTAAACGCCGCAAAGGATGATCACGAAGATGAATAACACTGTGCCGAAAACCAGGTTAAAATTGGTGGCTTCACGATCGGTGATTTTTTTTCTCTTGTTAAGCAATGTATGTTCGAGTCGCTCTGCCCTGTCAATTATCTTCCTTACAGCTTCCTGAATTAATTTCCCGTCTCCGGCAGTAATATATTGCCTGGCAGTTTCCGGACTTTTTTTTGTAAGCGCTACGCATGTTTTTAAATAATCAATACGGAGCCGCATTAATTTATCCAGGTCAGTTAAGTTCTTTTGCTGCGTTATATTATCAGCCGACAATTTTCTAACGGCATCTATGCGTTCAAACACACTGGCACTGGCGTTTGAAAAGGGCAGCAGGTAACTTGCGTCACGGGTAATGACATAACCGCGGGTGCTTGATTCTGCATCCAGCACGGCTACCAAAATTTGCTTTAATTCATATAATACCTGGTTGGTGTGGTCCACTAAAGCATTGGAAGCGATAAACTTCTTGCTATTATGAAACGAAAAAATGGAAATTCCGAAAAGGATGAGTGTACAAATAACAAAGCCCGTTATAATTTTCCTGCGGAGGGTTAGTTTCATGTTTTTGGATTGATTATCTTACTATGATGCTATGCTCAACATTCAGCTATTTTTATTAATTGCCCGGCTAACTCGTCGAGTGGTAATACATGATCTACCGTCACGGCACTGATCGCTGAAGCAGGCATTTGCCTTGATTGGGCGGTGCCGGGATCCTGGACGATCGTTAAACCCCCATATTGCTTGATTCTTTTCATACCTGCTGTACCGTCAGTATTAGCTCCAGTAAGTATTATCCCAATTAATTTTTCTCTATACGTTTCAGCAGCTGATTCAAAAAGCACATCAACCGATGGCCTCGAGAAATTTACACGCTCACTTATCGTTAGAGAAAATGTTTTATCACTTTCAATCAACAAATGATAATTAGCAGGTGCCAAATAAATTTTACCTTTTTCAATCTTCTCCTTTTCATCAGCTTCTTTAATATAAAGATGACTGTGGTTATTCAGAAAATCTATCCAACGGGTGTCTGAATTTGCGGCAATGTGTTGCACGATGATGATGGGTAGGCTGAAACTGCCGGGCAATGCTGAAAACACCACTTTCATGGCATTCATTCCACCGGTAGAAACTCCCATTACTATTGCTTCATATGCCATTACTCATCAGTATTTCTTTTTAAATATCCGGTGCCGTTTATCCAGGTCGGTATATTCCTTTTGCAGGTCGGTAAAGGTCAGTGCTTCTTTTGAACCCAGGCAAAGGATACCGCCGTTAACCAGGCTTTCATGAAAAAGTGCTTGTACCTTGTTTTGCAGATCCTTCTCAAAATAGATCAGCACATTCCTGCATAAGATCATGTGTACTTCTGAAAATACACTATCCGTAACCAGGTTATGATTCGCCCATACAATATTCTTTTTCAGGGATTGGTTCATGATCACGTTATCATGACTGGAGGTATAATAGTCCGAAAACGATTCTTTTCCACCTGCCAGGAGGTAATTGGCAGTGTATTCCTTCATCATTTTATTGGAAAATATTCCTTCCTTCGCCTGGATGAGCGCCTGTTGATTAAAATCCGTAGCATAAATAGTGGTGCGGTCCTGCAAGCCTTCCTCCTGCATTAGAATGGCCATGGAATAAGCTTCTTCGCCGGTTGAACAGCCGGCATGCCATATTTTGATAAACGGATAGGTGCGTAATAAGGGTAGTACCTTTTCGCGCAAGGAACTGTAGCAGGCGGGGTCGCGGAACATTTCGGTTACGGTAATGGATAGGTCCTGCAGAAGTTTAAAAGCAAATGACTTATCATTTAAAACTTTGGTTTGCATTTCGGAAATATCGGTTACTCCCGACATCATCATCCTGTTCATGATCCGTCGCCCCACATGAGCCTTGGAATATTGCCTGAAATCATACCCATATTTTTGGCAGACGGCTTCTAATAGTAAAGAAATTTGCATTTCCGAAACGTCTGAATATGTCATTTTAGTGTGTAGATTTTCCTGATTTTCCATGTCCCTGGTAATAAACTAATTGGCCAGCAAGGAACCAGTGTACCCGCAAATGCCGGTACTGTACATATTCATCCTTTACCAACCCATTGTAAAATGGAAAATCAAATTGAGGGAGATAACTCGTAAGTTCCCCGGATTAGGTTAAGAAATATCCTTCTTAAAAAATTGACAATACAAAATTAAAGTAAAATAGGCAGAATAATATTTACCCAGGGCTTTTTCATCCGCATCTTTGACAAGCAGACATGAAATATTCTATGCCAGCTACCCTCTTTGAAAAAATTGATGTAAAAGGCTGGATTGCCTGAATCTAATTGGTTTCCCTCATCAGTGGAGGTAGCCAAACAGCCCACATAATGGTAAAAAATAACTACATTTCCTGATGCAACCCAATCAATTTCTTTTATATGGTGCCAATGGATATACAGGTCGCCTGATCGCCCAGCTTGCATCAACTTTGGATCTTCACCCGGTACTCGCGGGGCGCAATAGAAAAGCCATACAGCAATTATCTGAAGAATTGTTATTACCATACCGCATCATCGCCCTGGAAGACAGGACAGGATTACAAAATGCGTTAGATGATATAAAACTTGTGCTTCATGCTGCTGGCCCCTTTCAACTAACTGCCCGGCCAATGATTGAAGCCTGTATAGCTACCGGGACACATTATATCGATATCACCGGAGAGATCGCGGTGTTTGAAATGGCAAAGGGTTATAATACCGCGGCTGTTGAATCTGGCATTATGCTGATGCCGGGCGTTGGGTTTGATGTAGTACCAACAGATTGTATGGCATTATTCCTTAAAAACAAACTCCCGGATGCATCGTTACTTCAGCTTGCATTTACTTCCGTGGGCGGCGGCATATCGCACGGTACAGCCGCTACAATGATAATGGGATTGGGTGAAGGAGGATTATCAAGAGAAGACGGCCTGGTAACAAAAAAGGCCCTTGGCCATAAGGGCAGGTGGATTGATTTTTTTACAGGTACCGGTACAAAGAAAAAGCTTTTTGCTATGACCATTCCATGGGGCGATATCTCTACCGCATATTTTACAACGTCCATACCCAACATTGAAACCTATACGGTTATATCCCAAAAGATCTACAGGTTATTGAAACTTCAACCACTATTTAACTGGCTGTTAAGAATAAACTTTGTCCGTCATTACATCAGGCAAAAGATGAATAAAAGAGCATCGGGGCCCAGCGGGGAAGCGCGGGCTAATAGCAGCAGCCTTATCTGGGGCAAGGTAGAAAATGGCAGCGGGAGATCGGTAGAGGCTACTATGGAGGTCCCAAACGGGTATTCCCTCACCGCCCAAACCAGTCTGCTAATCGCTCAAAAAATCCTTGCAGGGCATTTCCAGGCGGGTTACCAAACCCCCGCCGTTATATACGGTGAAGACCTCATTCTCGAAATAGCAGGTACAAAAAGAAATCCGGCTAATGAGGGCCGGACTTCTTAAATACAGTTTGGCAGAAACAAAACCGTTCCATTAAACATCCGGGTATTCAGCCGGCATTAGATATTTTTCAGTTATGCCTGAACAGGGGCCTGTTTTGGCAGTGAAATACGGTTAAACTCTGCGCCGCTGAAAATCTTGGCCAGTTTATTATCCTGGGATTGCTTCCACTCTGTAATGTTTGTTTCAGAAACAATACGCCAGAAATTTTTTGATTTCAAGTCCTCATAATCAGCAGATTGAACAAAAATACCTAAGATGGTATTTCTTTTTTTAAATTCAATTTTTACGGCATTTTTTGCAAGGTGCCCTCCTTCTATGAATTTGGCAATAGCTTCGTTGATCATGTATTTTTTTTTGCAAATATAGGCATTTAGGGCCGGACTTATCGAAGTTTTTCAATATGGGAGGAGGCTTTTGTATCCAGGCGACCTTTGCATGATCAACCGCGGCGCAACCGGGCTGGGCAAGGCTGCCTGCCCAGGGCAACACAGTAAGGGTCATTTAGAATGGACTCCTCATGAACCAACAGACTTTTAAATAATTGAATTGTTTCCATTTGATAAAATAACAACGCGTAATGACTTTGTCCGTTTTCCTTTCACACCAGTGGTTAAGTTTTTGGCGGGGCAGAAATGCAAATAAAAGCCTGGCACTCCAAATTATCGTGGGCATTTTTTACCTGATGATTTTCCTGGAAATTGCTGCCCTTGGTATAGCGTTACCTTTTTTACTGAAGGAAGAAATGCCGGGAAAGGATCCGGTGGCCCTTTTTACTTCATTTATCCTTTACTACTTCCTTGTCGGGCTCCTCGTTCGTTTTCAAGTACAGGAATTGCCGTCTCTTAGTATTCAGCCTTACCTGACGCAAAATATCAGTAGAAAAAATATGCTGCGGTTTTTAAATGTCCGTTCGCTTGTGCATGTAATAAATATCTTGCCGCTATTCGTCTTTATTCCGTTTACGGTTGTAGTAATTGGCCCGGCTTTCGCGCTATTGCGGCATGCTGCTTTTTGATCTCTATGTTCGCTTTGGTGATCAATAATCATTTTTTCAATATGTACATTAAACGAAAATCCATCAACAGCAGCTGGTGGTTCTTCGGCATAATAATAATCATAACGATCTTGAAGGGATTTGAATACCTAAAAATAATATCGTTTGAAAAAGCGTCCTCAGTTATCTTCACGGCAATCCTGCATCATCCCTGGCTATGTATTATACCTGTAGTATTGTCAGTCATCACATTCATGGTAAATAACAGATACCTGCGTAACCATTTGTATATAGAAGAACTGGTGAGCGAACGCAAATTGAAAATAAGCAGCAATTATCGCTTCCTGGATAAATATGGGGAGATAGGTGAAATGATCTCGTTGGACCTAAAGCTGATCTTTAGAAACAAACGTCCCCGTTCACTGATGATATTATCGGGGGTGATATTATTGTATGGCTTACTTTTTTATCCCCAATACCTGAAAACTGAAAGTTATACAACCCTCTTTATTTTCGCACTACTGATCGTTGGCATTTTCATTTCAAATTACGGGCAGTTCCTGTTTGCCTGGCAAAGCAGCCATTTTGATGGGATAATGAGTTACAATTTTAATATGAAGCAATATATCAAGGCAAAATTTTTATTATTCGTAACGGTATGCACCCTTCAGTTTTTGATAGCCGGCTTTTATGGCTTAATGGGCTGGCGAATTTTACCCATACAATTAGCGGCATTTTTATACAGTATCGGCGTTAATTCATTTGCTACGATTTATGCAGCTACTTTTAATTATAAATACCTCGATCTCCGGAAATCCGCCAGCATGAATTTTCAGGGTATCGGCGCTGTTCAATGGGTTCAATCATTATTGATCATGTTTGGCCCGGCGCTGGTGTTTTATTTATTGAACAGGTTTTTCGGGTTCTGGGCAGCTATCGTTAGTATCAGCGTGTTAGGTATGGCAGGTATAGCGTTCCACGATCTCATTATTGGCTGGCTGGTGCGGCAATTTAACATCCGTAAGCACAAAATACTTGAAGGTTTCAGAGAGAGATAAACAATGTAAAATTGCCCGGTTAGAAATGACTCAATAAAAGTCATTACAAAGACGAGTTTTATAAAATGAAGTCGCTTTTCAAATTTCAAATTAAGGTATGATCTCAATAAAAAATTTAAAGAAATCCTACAAAGGGATTGATGTAGTTGATATCGATACCCTGGAGATACAGGCCGGGGAAATCATAGGATTGGTTGGTAATAACGGCGCAGGCAAAACAACTTTTTTCCGGCTCTTACTGGATCTTATCCGGAGCAATGAAGGAGAGATCTTGTCAAAAGGCAGTGTAGTGTCGGGTACCGAGGAGTGGAAAAGTTATACCGCCGCTTATATTGACGAAGGATTCCTGATTGAATTCCTAACACCTGAAGAGTATTTTTATTTTGTAGGCAAACTAAACCATTTATCCAAAGCAGATGTAAATGATTTCCTTCAGACCTATGAGGCGTTCTTTGACGATTCCATTTTAAACAAGATGAAATATATCAGGGATTTTTCCAAAGGCAACCAGTTCAAAATCGGTATCATAGCAGCGCTTTTAACTGCCCCGGAACTGTTAATCCTTGATGAGCCCTTCGCCAACCTGGATCCTACAACCCAGTTGAGGCTCGTGGATATGATCAAAAAAATGGCCGCGGATAAACGGATGTGTATTATAGTTTCCAGTCACGATATCAATCATGTATCTGAAGTGAGTAGCCGGATCCTGTTAATGGAAAAAGGAAAAATTATCAGGGATATTGCCGGCGGGGAAACCGCCTATGAAGAAATGGTGGATTATTTTAAAGTACGGTAACCAATCATGGTTAAGAGTTGGTAAGGGACACGGGCCTTTGAATCGCTTCATCAACTTATGCCTGGGAGGTTAATGGCTAAAATAGCCTGTTTTAATCATTTTAAACAAATGGAAAAACCTATATTGAGATTTGTGCTATTTTAAAAGAAAAGCTTATATTTGCGACTTAATTTAATACAATACAATTTTAAAATGGACAAAACACAAGGCACCGTTAAGTTTTTCAATTCTGAAAAAGGATTCGGATTTATCAAGCATGATGATTCAAACAAAGAAACTTTCGTACATGTTAGCGGATTAATCAATGACATTAAAGAAGGCGATCGTGTCGAATTTGACCTGCAGGAAGGTAAAAAAGGTATGAATGCCGTTAATGTTAAACTGATCTAACATATTGATCTTTCTTAATAAAAGGTATTGGGCTGCTAATTATTTAGTAGCCCTTTTTTTGACCATTTTCACGAGGGATCCTGGCGCATTCGACCTGTTTGATTACCTGCTAACCTCTTGCCTTACTTTTCCATTTATCAGTTTATAACAGCGGGCAAGTTCTTTTGTTAAAACAGTGAAAATGGTTATGGGCAACCAACCAATTGGCTTTAAATTTGTTTGAGTAGATAAAATATAAAAAAATGAAATTTACAAAACCGTTTTCTTTAATTGTTACCGCTGCTTTATTTTGTACCCTCACTCTTTCAGCACAAACCTCCCCCGGAAAATTATTATTGATAAAAGGACAAAAAATACAGGTTGATAATGTTATAAAATCCGTCATCAGCCAGGAAATGATGGGACAGGCAATGGAGATCACCATTGATGCAAGTCTTACCCACCAGGTAGAAGTAAAAGATAAAAAGAAAGATTCTTACCTGGTTACTTCTACACTTACCAGGTTAACCACGAACGGTTCAATGATGGGGCAGGAGATGAAGTTTGATTCCGATAAAAAAGAAGACCTCGAAAGCCAGGCCGGACAAGCGCTGAAAGATCAGCTCAATGTAAGTAAAGAAGTGGAATTTAATGAAAGCGCGGTATTAATCAATGGAATAAAAAAAGATACCGCTGCAGGAACCGGTGGAGAGATGATGGACATAATGAATGACGTGATCGGCGGTGGCAACGATGAAAGCAACGGCGCCAATGCAGCTTTCGAAGTAATACCGGCAGGGCGTAAAGTCGGGGACACCTGGTCAGACTCATCCATCAATGAAGAAATAAAAACTTACAGGAACTATACCCTTAAAGAAATAAATGGAAATGATGCCACTGTTGTACTTACCGGCAAACAGGTTACAAAAAAGAAAGTAGAAAAACAGGGAATGGAGATCAGTGTAAATATTGAGGGAACCTTAGAAGGTGAAGGGATCATTGACCTGGCTACCGGTTTGGTTAAGCAGAAAACTTTGGTTGTGAACGGAGCAGGAAATACAGAAATGATGGGTCAGAGCATGCCGGTTACAACAAAAATAACTACGACAACCACTGTAAAAAAGATGTGATTTATTTTAAATAAATATTCCAAAGCGCTGTTTACCACAACAGCGCTTTTTGTATTTTCATGAAAAAGGGTTGGAAGCGCTTAAGTGTTTGTATCAGCTTCTTCTTTGCAGTAGCCAATAACCGCCCATTAGTAGAATACAGGTACCGCCTACTACCCACCACAAAAGCTTATAGCCATAATGTTCGGCCACCTGGGCGCCAAAGAATGGGCCAATGGCCTGTGCGGCTGACCAGGCTACGGTATATAAAGCTGCATACTGGCCCCTGTTTTCCGTATTGGTCCTCGCGATCCAGTAGCTGTTCATAAAAGGCATGGAAATGATTTCACCGATCGTTATAAAGAATACTGAGGATAAGGCCAATATCATTGCGTTCGCTATTGGCAGATTTAACACCAGGTAGGATATCCCCACCAGGAAAACGCCGGCTGCCATATAATGAACCGGTGGCCTTCGGCCTTCCAGCTTGAATACAATGATCATCTCGAATAAGGCTATCAGCAAACCATTAATAGCCATATTGATCCCGATAAAAAACTCCGAGAGGTGTAGTTCTGTTTTATAAAAAACAGGAACTGTTGTAAACATCTGGAAAAAGCAGATGGCAAACAATACTTTTATGCCGATGAAAAACAAATAGGTACGGTCACTATATGCGGAATTAACTTTTACAATCATGCTACTTTTCTTCTTTAGCAAAGGAGTATTTTTGGATGGCATAAATACCAGGTATAAAAGCACGGCTGCAGATATATTTGTTATTCCATCTACCCAGAATAATAATTCATACCGGTAAGAAGCTATCATACCACCAATGGCACTTCCGAAAGCCCATCCTAAGTTAATGGCCAGGCGATTGAGGGAATAGGAACGTGTTCGGTTTTCAGCATTGCTGTAATGCGCTATCGCAACAGCATTAGCGGGACGGAAAGCCTCGTTCACCATACTCAAAAAAAAAGTGCAAATGCAAATAGCCAGGTAACTTTTCATTTGGCCTAGGATGATAAACATTATTCCGCCACCTGTAAGTGTAAACAACTGCACATAATAGTAGCCTATTTTATCAGTGATCTTTCCTCCTGCCAATGCGCCTATTATTGCACCGGCGCCAAATAAGCTCATAACAAAACCAGCCTTGCCAATTCCCACACCCATTTGTTGCGTCATATACATGGTGAGGAAAGGCACTACCATCGTGCCACTGCGATTTACCAGCATCACCAGTGAGAGCCACCAGATACTGCGTGATAAGCCGCCATAAGAATTTTTATATAATTTGATGGTAGCGCTAAGCATAAATCTGACCGGACAATAATGATTAACAAAAAAGGATTACAAGATAATTCAGGTTGCTTATTAATTCCGGATTTTTTGTATGATAATATGACTTCACAATCGGGAATGGCCTTTCATAACTTCATTTGGCAGTTGCTGTACAAACGTACAATAAAAAGCACCCTTACTATTAGGGTGCATCAACCAATGATAAATCCTTTAAAAATAATCTGTACAATGTGCCAGTCTACGGTATGTTGTTAACCGATCCGGAGAGAAATTATTTAGAGCCGGGTACGCAAATCATTATCATTTGCTGGCTGCTGGCGGCCATTTGTACCGCTATTGAATCGCTTGCTTAATTACAGGTATAAGTTCATTTGCCCACTTTCTATATTCCAGGCCGGAGGGGTGTAAGCCATCCGGGGCTATCAATGACGGATCATTTGCGGCAAGCCTTGTGGAAGAAGTAATATCGAGGTAGTTTACACCCGATTGAATCGCTATTGCCTCATTTATTTTATTGAAGGCATCGATTTCCATTGCGATAACAGGCTTGTTAGCTGACATTGCAAAAGGCGTTACGCTATAATCGGGAATAGATAAAACGATCACTCTTTTTTTATTATTACCTGCATAATGTATGGCAATGTTTAACAACGATAAAAATTGTTCCGAGTATTCTTCCTGTGTCCTGTGCTGGTATTGGTTATTTACGCCAATTAACAGCGTTACGATATCATATCGCGGTTTTAAGGGCGTGCTGAAAGCAATGGTGCTAAGTAAATTGGCCGTGGTCCATCCCGTTTGCGCGATGATTTCCGGCGTATCAAATTTAATTCCCTGCAACGTTAGATACTTTGCTGTTTGAACGGGAAACCTGTCGGCTTCCGGTACAGATTGGCCAATGGTATAAGAATCTCCCAGGGCCAAAAAGGACCTGGACAGATTTGTATCTGTTGCTAGTATGGAAGGAAGAGGCGGGGTTGCAGGAGCTACTGTGGTTCGGTTTTCTTTGCTACACGACATTAAGATAAATAATATTAAAAAAATTATACCAATAAATCTACCCATATTTTTATTAACGAAAATAACATGGCCAGGGTTCGTTCAATATACAAAAAGGCCCCTTAAAAAGGGGCCGTCGATAATGTTAAGCTGTATTATTTATATAAGATCTGGTAGTATTCGTCTGCCATCCTGTTACTATCAAACTGGACCTGCACATCATTCATCCCGTTTTTAACAATATCACGCCAGGTTTCCTTACTATCATAATACAAAGGAAGTATCTGGTTTTCCAGGATTTCATACAACTGGTTAAGGTCATATTCATCCTGTTCCTGCACATGTATATTTTCGTAATCAATGGGAGGTACCACGAAACCATTATTCCCGTTGTTGATGAATTCGCATATCCAGCCGTCATTAGTACTAAAGTTCACAGCGCCGTTCATGGCTGCTGTCATACCACTGGTTCCACTTGCTTCACGGGGTACCCTCGGGTTATTCAGCCATACATCGGCAGCCTGTTTTAAACGTTTACTTAATGCCAGTTCATAACCTATGCAAACTGCAACATTTTTGTATTGCTTGCTTAAATGCACGAGGTGATTAAAATCATTGATCGCCGGATAATCCAATGGATAGGGCTTTCCGGCCCAGATGATCTGCACAGGGTATTTTGTATTGTTCAGTAATTTTTCAAAGCGTTTATGGTCCCTCGTTATTAATTCAGCCCTTTTATACCCGGCAAAGCGACGGGCCCAAACAATCGTGAGCACATCCGGGCTAAGCAACTTACCCGTCTGATCGGCCACAAGATCCAGTGCTCTTTTTTTAAGGTACCGCTTGCGGTCGTCAAACCAAACATCATTAGCGTCCAGCTTGGCTTTATATAATTGTTTGTCGGCCCAGTATAACCAGTTTTGCGCATTGGTGATCGCTTTAATTTCACAGATCCCCGGGTATTTCCCCCACATTTTCCGGCTTACTTCACTATGCAATTGTGAAACCCCGTTGGCTACTCTCGCAAAACGAAGAGCGGCCAGGGAATGGTTAAAAAGGTCGTCGGTGATCCCGGTAATCTTCCGCACATCTTCGATAGGCATACCGCAGAAATAGCTCATTTTCTGGCACAAATAAATATCATGCTTTTCATTTCCGGCTTCTTCAGGAGTATGAGTAGTAAATACCAGCCGCTTTCTAACGTCTTCAATATTTCCGAATTTGCTATACAAATAAAAGGCGGCGCTCAGGCCATGCGCCTCATTGAGATGATAGACCTGGGGATTAAAACTAATTTCATCCATCAACTTGGCCCCGCCGACACCCAACAATATAAACTGCGCCACTTTAGTAGCAATGTTGCCATCATACAGGCGGTGAGTGATAGTTTGTGTTACGTAATCATTTTCGGGCAGGTCGGTACTTAACAAAAACATTGGTGCGCTTTTAAAAGTCTCCGGGTTGAGGTACCATGCTTTTACCCAGATGGGATGGTCATGAATATTTATTTGAAATTTGATACCGGTATCTTCTAAAAAATTATAGATCTTCTCGTTCCATTGTACCTGTAAGGTTTGATCAGCATTGCGCGCCTGGTCATAATATCCGTATTTCCACAAGATGCCGATACCTACCAGGTTTTGCTTTAATTCGTACGCACTGCGCATATGCGAACCCGATAAAAATCCAAGACCGCCGCTGTAAATCTTCAAAGGCTGGTGTACTGCAAATTCCATGGAAAAATATGCCACCCGCGAATTGTAATTTTCGTTTACGGGATATGGAACTTTATAATTATTAAAACTCATAAATCAGATAAATTTAAATTGGAGTGCAATATAAAGGGAAATTTCAGTAAAAAAAGATGAACAGCCATAATAATGTGTAATGCAAACGCGATAAAATAACGGGTATCCGAACCAGTTTTTGAATATAACCAGGCCGATAATATAACATGTAAATGGGTTTTAACTTTTCCTGGTGAGGCATAAGGTACGCTTCCACCAGATACATGCATCGGCCTGCATTATATTTTTCATTGCGTGCCTAAATATTATCCACCCTGAATTTTACCGGTGATTACATTAGCAGGCAAAATGTTTGGTAATGTAAAAACTATTTTTTAGGTTTGTCTAAACCTTAATTTAGACGATATGAACTTTTCAGTTTCGGAAGAAAACTATATCAAAAGTATTTATCACCTCCAGCAGCAAACGGATACCGTCACCACCAATTCGCTGGCTAATGAACTACATACCAGGCCCGCCTCTGTAACAGATATGCTTAAAAAACTTCAAATCAAACAATTGCTTGAATATGAGAAATACAAAGGTTTCAGGCTAAATGCTACCGGTAACAAAATAGCCTTAAATATTGTGAGGCGCCACCGGTTATGGGAATACTTTTTGGTTACCAAACTTGGTTTTGAATGGGATAAAGTGCATGCCATTGCTGAAGAACTGGAACATGTCAGTAGTACCGAACTGATTCAAAAGCTTGATAATTATCTCAATAACCCCCAAACGGACCCGCATGGCGATCCGATCCCCGATATCAACGGGAAACTGCATGTGATCAAACAGGTCAGTATTGCAGAGGTACCTGTTAAGAAAAACGTGGTTGTCAGTTCGGTCGGTAACCAGTCAAGGGAGATGCTGGAACTGTTGAACCATAATAATATCGGGATAGGGACTACCCTCAAGGTTAACCTGCGATTTACTTTTGACGGCTCCGCTGAAATTAAAGTATTAAAACATGCCACCTGTATCATCAGCGAGCAGGTCGCGAAAAATATCTTTGTTTATCATGATTAAATATACAAATACGGACACTTCTTTAAGCGAAGTCCACCAAAGCATCGATACTACCAGTAAAAAAAGAGGTTGGAAAAGGTTGTTCTCTTTCCTGGGCCCGGCATATCTTGTTAGTGTAGGATACATGGACCCCGGCAATTGGGCAACAGACCTGGCTGGTGGAAGTAAGTTTGGATACAGCCTGATCTGGGTACTGCTGATGAGTAACCTGATGGCCTTATTATTACAGGGACTATCGGCCAGGCTGGGAATAGTAAGGGGGCGCGATCTCGCACAGGCCAACAAGGAAACTTACCCCAGATATGTAAACTTCGCGCTGTACCTGCTGGCGGAGGTGGCCATCGCTGCCTGTGACCTGGCAGAGGTACTGGGTATGGCAATCGGGATACAATTACTTACGGGGTTGCCATTGATCTGGGGAGTATCGATAACAGTACTGGATACTTTTCTTTTATTGTACCTGCAAAGGCTTGGCATGCGTAAAATGGAGGCGTTTATAATCGCACTGGTAGCAGTAGTAGCCATTTCATTTTTGATAGAAATTATTTTTGCCAGGCCGGATATTAGCGAAATGGCGCGCGGGTTTATCCCTACGGCTTTAACCGATGAAGCATTGTATATCGGGATTGGGATAATTGGCGCAACAGTAATGCCCCATAACTTATACCTGCATTCGGCGCTGGTGCAAACCCGCAAGATCGACCGCACTGATGCCGGAATAAAACAGGCCTTGAAATTTAACCGGATTGATACAACCATCGCGTTGAACCTGGCATTTTTTGTGAATGCTGCTATCCTCGTTTTGGCCGCTACTGTATTTTTTAAAACAGGCAATTCCCAGGTAGCTGAAATTAAGGAAGCGCACCGGCTACTTCCTTCATTTTTAGGAGACCTTGCACCTAAGCTTTTTGCTATCGCGCTGATAGCTGCCGGCCAGAGCAGCACCATCACGGGAACACTGGCCGGCCAGATAATAATGGAAG
>JBBJMD010000275.1:0-4140 GCA_037719925.1 Ferruginibacter sp. | reverse complement strand
TAAATCACTTAGTAAAACAACTACAATGATTAAGACCAGTTTTTTTTCAATTAAAATGATTTTATTTTTTTCCTTTATCATTTCAATAAATAACTCCGTCAAAGCTCAGGGGGCTGCTACTTCCGCAATGAAACCGGAGATGACAGAATTTTATGAACCTGTCCCTAAAATAGTTACACCTGGAAAAGCAACAAACAATGCATTTATAACAGCGCCTTCCGATGCAATTATTTTATTTGATGGCACCGACCTTTCCAAATGGAAAAATAAAGACGGCGGCGCTGCTCAATGGGAAGTAAAGAATGGCGCATTTACTGTAAAAAAAGGAACAGGTGATATTATTACCCGGCAAGACTTTAATGACTTTCAACTTCATATTGAATGGTCTATACCTTCAAATATTACCGGTTCCGGGCAGGCAAGAGAAATAGTGGTATTTTCCTGCAGGGCGTTTATGAACTTGCAGGTGCTTGATAACTACAATAACAAAACCTATGTGAACGGGCAAGCCGGTAGTATATACAAACAAACTGCTCCGCTTAAAAATGCTATGCGTCCTCCTGGCGAATGGAACGTATACGATGTCATCTATACTGCCCCTCGTTTTAAGGAAGACAGTTCTTTGTTTTCACCGGCAAGGGTTACAGTAATCCACAATGGAGTTGTTGTTCAAAACAATACTACCATCACGGGTAACACTCCATATATAGGTTACCTAAATATCAGTATCATGGTAAGGGGCCTATCAAATTGCAAGACCATGGAGATCCGAGCCAGCCAATTAGCTTTCGTAATATCTGGATAAGAGAGTTATAACATTTTTCTGATCAATTTGCGCAATAATTAGTTTTCGTTAAGCAAAGGTTTATAAACAATAATCTTTTTATACGCTTTGCCCCCGCCCCATTAATAATTAATTGATGAGAACCATTTTGGATGCCTTGAAAGAGTGTTTGCGTTTTTGAAGGTATAAGCGATAAACTGTCGTGGCACATAGACCTAACTTCCCATTGCAAAACATCACCTGCTTTCAGCCATTTAAATTGAGCGAAATCTTTTTATCCCTTCTCCTGAACCAGGGCTCGGGCTTTATAATGATGCCGCCTGAATTGGAGGTGAATAAACTGCTGCTGTTGCCACTACCATCTTCGCCTGTTACAGATCCTTTGATGGTATAACTCATTTGCTGTTGCACACTGTCCACCGAAGTGATTATTAACGACCAATTTTCTTCCTTTGTTTTGTTCGTAAATTCCATCCCAAGCAACATACCGATGTTAGTAAGGAAGGAGCCATTTAGCTTTAAAGCAGGCCGGGAAAAGTAAAAGCACGCCCCTTCGTTTTCAATCGGCAGGTTCGTGGAAATAGATATTACGCTTCCATTTGTACCATTACCGCTTTCCACATCTACACGATTACCCACAAAGGAAATTTGAATGCGATCATTTTTAATGGAAAAGTGTTTCCCTTTTTTTAAGATTATTTTTCTTTGATCTGACGAAGTATGGGACTAAAGTTGTCGAAATAATTTTTAATGATGCCTGCCATCAGGTAATTTCCGTGTTTGTTCAGATGCACATCATCTGATAAAAGGTCTTTGGCCGCCAGATTATTTTCAGCAAGGTATTGCTTCCAATATTTGCGAATATCCAGAAGCGCTAATCCATATTTTTGCACAGTTCAGGAAGCCAGACATTGTTATGACTGTCATGCCACTCGGTACTTTGCGCTGCTATATGGTCTGTTTGAATCGCGATATCTGCCGTTGTTTTAGTTTTGATGATGCGTATAATCTTTTCATAATCGGCCTCACTTCCGTAATCATGAAACAAGATGAGGTCCGGGTAGAAAGTTACAACATCATTGGCAGCCGTTAGTTTCAACCGGTCAGCACTGAATCCGCCGATAGCCTTATTGATAAAATTAATTTTACTGCTTGGGTATTTGTTTTCAAAATATGTTTTTACTTCCTTCCACCACTCCTGTCCGCTTATAGACTGGCCATAAACCAGGATGCGCACTTCCGCACCGGGTTGCCTTAGCAAAGAAGATGTATAGTGTAGTTGTTCATTAAACAAAAGTGGATTTTTTATTTCCCGGATGGCAGGATAGGGTTGGCTGTAAACGCATAAAAAAATACAAAACATTGGTAGTAACATCGAAATGCGTTTCATAAATTAAGTTTTAAAAAAATAAAAGGTTGAAACCAAAAGGTAATTAAATTATCGGGTACATAAAGTAACAGGACAAACAAGTTTGGATGCAAGCCATCACGGTTGATTTTACTAAAACGAAAGTGTCGACTGTTGAAGCAACCTGTTTCAATCCCCCTGAAGGAACAATGACCCCTGCAGGAAAACTCAATAAAAAGTGCAGGAATTTATACCAGCTGAACAGAGATTGTATTTTGATCAAAAAAGAATTTATTTAAACTGTGGTTTTAAAAAATGAAAACACGAACGGTTATGTACAGATATCTTTAATAGCAATCATTATGAAACCTTTCCTGCAATTGCTTTTTCTTCTATCAGCAACATTATCACTACATGCACAACGGGATGCCCGAAAGTGGCCGTTCTCCAAAACGTCTATCTGGAATATGCCTATTCATAAAGACGCGCAATATCTTGATGCGAAACTAACCGTACCTGAAAAAGGATTTTTAGTAGATGAAGATTATATCGTTTTAAAAAGCGATGCGCCGCTAACAAAAATCTATACAAACTATGCCGGTTGGAACCGCAGGAAAGACCGTTGTACAAAAGATGGCTCTGTACTATTTTCGGCACCCATACCATCAGATTTTGTCATTAATAAAAGTAATTGGCTGGGTGCTACACCCAATGCTGGTTTAGCCGTACTAATGCCAGACGGAAAAACAATAAAACAAACGCAGCCCTTTGCCCGGTGCACCCCCGGTGAAGACGCCACATCGCAATACGTTTTTCAGGACCAGGATATTTACGGGGACGGATATTATGGGGCACATGGCGCAAGTAAACTTTCGGCCATCGGCGGAACGTTGCGTTTAGGAGAACTGGTACCCGGCGGCGTCATTCGCCATGCAATGAAAATAAATCTGTATTGCCATAAAAATGCCGCATACAACAACGATGGTTCCCCCGGATTTCGGTGGCCGGCGCTGTCTGCCGATGGTTATGCAGGCAACTGTGTAAAAAATCCGGAAATCTGCTACGGAGGGAAAAATCCTGCCGTTGAGGTAGGAGCATTATTAGCCTTGCCCCCTTCGATTGATATGAATACTTTGAGATTAGAGACAGAACCAGGTAAAATTTTGGCAATGGCCTTTCAAAATTATGGTACTTACCTGGTAGACGATGCGGCCTGGGATGTATTTGCCATCGTAACAGAATATAGCCCCGATGGAAGAGTAATTGATGAATTTAAAAAAAGCTGGGGCTACTCCATGGAAACCAATAAAGACAGTCCATGGGGAAGAGACCTTGTCCGGATTATTTCTAAGCTCCAGGTAATAGACAACAATACAGCAGCAACTATCGGCGGCGGCCCGGTTCATGATTTTAAAAACAGAAGAGCGCCAATGGCTCCTGACTTTAAAGTTTCAAACAGTATAAGAATTCTTCCTATCGGTAATTCGCTTACCCAAAACAATACGCCCGGTTATCGGGGTTATTTGTATCAAAGTTTGAAAGCGTCAGGTTACAATATTGATTTTGTTGGTACCAAACAATCACCGCCTGAAAATGGCGGCGATCCTGACCACAGTGGTTATGGAGGTTTTATAATTGGCCCAGGAAACAGTAAAGGTGATAGCTGGAACCCACCCTTTAGAGGAAATATATTCGATAACCTCACATCAGGCTATAACATTTTAAAAACGGACTGCGAGGTTATTCTCTTAGAGATCGGGATCAATGATTTTTTTAACAGCACAGATTCAACCTACAAGCCCGAACTCGTTGGTCCGAAAAAATTAGATGGGTTACTGAATAAGATATTTGAAGCAAAGCCGGAAGTTATTTTAGTTGTAAGCAACATTACCCCTTTTGCCGGGAATGAAGATTTTGCAAAAAGTTGGAATGAACAGTTACCGGCAGTTATAAAAAAATATAAAAAAGGAGGCCGAAAATGTTATTTAGCCGATTTGCGAAATGGCAT
>JBBJMD010000093.1:0-15322 GCA_037719925.1 Ferruginibacter sp. | reverse complement strand
GATGCTGACGCAACACAAAAGAATTGCCTGTACTTGTATCGCACAAGTAATCTGAGATTAGTTTAACATCCCATTTTTCGTTTCTGTCTGTTTTCATTCTTATACTCCGTAAATTTCTTTTCAAACCAGTTTTTTAAAAACGTATGTGTGCGTTTGGTAATGTCGGCCTTATGATTGGGGTGAAATTCTTCATATATAAAATTGCTTGACATACCGGCTACCGGGATCTTCTCCACCTGTACAGCAAATAGCTCTTCAGTGATAAATTGGTATATTAATTCGTCGGGGTAAGGGCCGTCCGTAATGTGAAACTCTATTTCATTTTTTTCGAACAGGGTAGTGAATCCCCTGAGGGCTGTGCTAACTTCAGCGGCACTCATTTCATTTAAAGCCTTGAACGATGGTTTCCCAATCCTTTCATACACGGTAGAATATTCAGTATTAGCATAGTCGTCTTCAAATGCCATCATGCTTTTTAAAAACTGGTTCTCTATTTCAGGCGGCATTTCTTCGCTGTTTTCCATTTGAAAAGCATCACCGTATTGAGCTTTGAGTTTTATCTTTAAAAATTCATTTTCGATGCGTAAGTTTTCCTGCAGATCGTCTGAAAAATTTTCTCCTTGCTCCATCTTGTGAATTTTAGAAGTACAATGTATTAAAATTTCTCATCTCTTTCACACTAGCCTGAAAATTGCCTCTGCGGGATCCGATATCATAAATTTGTTTTCCTGCTTTGTTTTTTTTTAGCTACCAGTTCATAGGAATCATCGATCATTGCCAGCAATTGTTTCCTGGGTAAGCTTCCGTCAACCATTACAGTGTTCCAGTGTTTTTTATTCATGTGATAGCCTGGTAAAACCGTATCGGGATACATTTCCCTTAATTCAATAGCTTTATCGGGGTCGCATTTTACATTAAACTGCAAGGGGGTTGTATCTAAAGATATTAACAAAAAAACTTTATCGTTAACTTTAAAAACGATAACATTATCCCCGAAAGGAAAGCCTTCCGTAACGGCAGCTTTTTGAATGACATACTCTCTTAAAATTTCAATGTTCATTATTGAATGTTATAAATGATGATGTGTTTTCCTTCTTCTTTATCATGCGGACGGTAAAATTGGCGGCCTGTTATTGTAACCAAAATAATTTTCCAGGCAAAAGCATATTCTCCTTTGTTATTACAGTGTCACCCATCGGTAATTCAAATCATTCCTTGATTGAATGGCGCTTACTATACCAGCACCGAAAAAATAGTCACCGTATACCTTGTTATGCCCTGCGGGATAATCAGCTCCTGATCTCTGCGCTTGTTGTAATATAAATTATTGGTTATGGTTAGTATTTCGAAAAAACAAACCTGTTATTCGGGGTCAGCTAAGTTTTTTTACTTCTACACCCTGCAGCTCATTCAAACGGTACAACACTTCTGGAAGGCGGCTTTTAGGAATGCCTGCAGTTACATTACTGAATAGCTGGCTTTCCTGTGAAACAACCTTACAATTATGTTGCTTCAGCACCACCATTACATTATTCGTTTGCGTATAATCAAAATGAACCAGGTAGTTTACCTCCACCTGTTTGGTAATAATGGGCGTAACCTGCAATACGAGGCTGGTTACTGTTGTATACGCGTTGATTAAACCTGGCACCCCTAGTAGTGTACCTCCAAAATATCGCACCACTATCACGGCAATATTCATTAGTTCCTTACTGTCAATTTGCCCGAGGATAGGCTTCCCTGCTGTACCCGCCGGCTCGCCATTGTCGCTAAGGCGGAAATTATTTCCGTCGGTGCCTACCCTATATGCAAAGCAATGATGTACTGCTTTTGGATGATCTTTTTTTAATTGCTGAATACATTTTTTAAAATCATTTACCGATTCGAGTGGGTATGCGAAAGCAATAAACTTGCTTCCGCGGTCGTTGAATTCCGCTGTAGCCGGTTGCCCGATCGTTCGATATGAATTCTAATTAGCCATATTGATAATGCTGTTGTGCCCGACCGGTTAATTATTTACTGGCAGGCCTGTAATACGAAATGGTATCGTTTAATATTGCCTGGCTACCTGATTTTTCTGCATCAAAAAGCGTGGGCGAAGCGAGGCCTTCCGTTATTTCTAATTCACTGTTCCTTAGTATTCTAGCTTCATCCCAATAATTGCCATCAAGGAAAGACTGCAATAACCGGGCACCGCCTTCAACCAGTATACTTTGAATTTGAAGCTGGTAAGCAGCGGATATCATTTGCTTTATAAATTCGCCCTGGGTTAAAATTTTATAATAAAACAGTCCACCTGTATCCTCGTGCCGGAGGCTGTTGAATAGGATGGTTTTAACGCTGCCATCCAGTAAATGCGAGGTTGAAGGGAGTTTTAGTTCTTTGTCAATAACCATACGAACAGGATCGGTGCCCGGCCATAGCCTCGTGGTTAATGCCGGGTTATCCCGCAGCGCCGTATTTGTTCCCACTAAAATGGCGGCTTCCTGGCTGCGCCATTTATGCACCTCCCGGTTTGTTATTTCATTGCTGATCAATAAGCGTGATGGACCGTTACCAGCAATTTTTTTATCGGCGGTTTCCGCCCATTTTAAAATAATATAAGGTCGTTGTTTTTTATGAAAAGTAAAGAACCGCCTGTTTAATTCCATTCCCTCTTTCTCTAAAATAGGGAGAACAACTTTGATACCCGCGGCACGTAATTTTTCGATCCCTTTTCCATCCACCTCTTCATAACTATCCCTGCAGGCGATCACCACAAATGGTATTTTATTTTTAATCACAAAGTCTGCGCAGGGAGGTGTTTTACCAAAATGAGCACAGGGTTCTAATGAAACAAATAAAGTTGACCTTTCCACCAGGTGTTTATCTTGTTCGCCGACACTGTTTATGCAATTAACTTCAGCATGAGCCTGCCCATATTGCATGTGATAGCCTTCGCCGATGATGCGGTCATTGTATACGAGCACGGCACCTACCATTGGATTGGGTGCAACTTTGCCTTCTCCCAGGCTTGCCAATTCAAAACAACGGTGCATGTATATTTCATTAGCGACCATACCTCAAAAGTATGAATAGAAAAATAAACTATGTTTGCTTTCGTGACCAACAGGGAAATATACAGGGAATATTTACAACAACTTCAGGTGATATATAACCCGGGCGAGGCAACAGTAATAACCAACCTTGTGTTTGAGAGTATAGCCGGTTTACAGCGGGCGAATATCATTAAACTTCCACAACAGCTAGTAGATCCTTTTATCCTGGAACACTTAATAGAGTCGCTTTCAGAATTGATACAACACAAGCCGGTGCAATATGTGTTAGGCGAAGCATGGTTTTACAAGATGAAGTTAAGCGTAAATAACCAGGTACTGATCCCAAGACCAGAAACCGAAGAACTGGTTAAGTTAATAATCGATGACCATTTACCGGCAGTCAATCAGAATGCTCTCACAGCAACATCACAAATGTCGCCCGGCAAACAATTGACAATACTCGACATCGGCACAGGAAGCGGCTGCATTGCCATTGCACTAAAAAAAAACCTGCCTGTTACAATGACAGCCATTGACATCAGCAAGGAGGCTTTATTGGTTGCAGGCAATAATGCAAAGGACCTGGCGGTTGAAATAACATTTTTACATGTTGATTTTTTAGCGGAAGCTGATTGGCACAAATTGCCTGTGTTCGATGTGATTGTAAGCAACCCTCCTTATATTCCCCTAGATGAAAAAAGTAAACTGGATAAAAATGTAATTGCTTTTGAACCCCATGCTGCGTTGTTCGTTCCTAAAAAAAATCCTTTATTATTTTATGAGAAAATTGCCGCTTTTGGAAAAAAACACCTTCATGAGCATGGTAAAGTGTATGTAGAAATTAATGAAAAATTTGCAGGGGCAAGTAAGGAAATTTTTAAAAGATATGATCGCGTAACAATTAAGCAGGATATATTCGGGAAGGACAGGTTCCTTACTCGCACTTGCATTTAATGATATTAGCGTCCCTTTCCCCAATTGAATAGGACGCATGGCCTGGTTTAATTATAAGTTTTACGCTAAGAGTGGTACCAGGTAGATAGCAAGTTGGAGAAAATCAAACTTCTATTCATTACCGCTAACCGTTGCGGAAGTTGTAGCACCCAGGCGCCTGGCAACCTTCATCACCCTCACAATCTCGCCCCAATGGGCTATCGAGTCAGCATTGATTACTACCGCAGGTTTGATGCTGTCGCCCTGGTGAATATATTTTCTCAGGGCCGATTCCAATGAATCCATAATAATCTTTTTGGAGCCTACATATACATTTTTGTTTTTGTCCACACTTACTACAACGCTTTGTTTTGTTTTGGTATCACTTTTAGCGCGTGGTACGCTCATTTTGATCACATTGGGATTAGCCAGGGTAGAGATCATTAAAAAGAACATCAGGAGGATAAACAAAATATCATTGAGCGGTCCGGTATCCACTTCGTCATGACTTTCTCTTAATTTATTTCTTCGAAGGCCCATTTAATTGATAATTTGTTACTGATAATTAATAAATGATGTTAAACTGAGGATTTTAAAATTATATTGAAACTGCGGCTGGGGCGGCGATACTAACTGCTCAATTATCCATTATTTATGTGGCTCCTGCAAAATATCAACGAAATCACTACTTGCTGATTCCATCCTGTTGGCAGTCCGGTTTATTTGTGTATCGAGGTAGCTGTAACCGAGGTAGGCAAGCATTCCGATAATGAGGCCGCTGGCACTTGTAATCAATTTTATATACATTGCATCGGCTATCTGGCTTACGGAGGGGTTACTGATTGTTGCAAATTCTTTTAATAATAATACCAATCCTACAATGGTACCGACAAACCCAAATAAAGGTGCGATACGGGATATTACAGAGAGTATTGATAAGTTCTTTTCCATTTTGTACATTTCCAGTTTACCAACATTATCCATACTTTTTTCAATGGCATCGATGGGTTTACCGATTCGCTGAATACCTTTATCGATCATGCGTGCCACGGGGTTATCGGTATTCTTGGCCAGGCTTCTGGCAGCAGAAACGTTTCCTGTTATGATATGGTCACGGATAATGCGCATAAAGTTTTCATCTATCTTAGCCGCTTTTTTAACTGCGAGTAATCTTTCAATAAAAAAGAAAATAGCCAATGCAAATAAGAGTCCCAATGGTATCATTAGCGGGCCTCCCTTGCTTAATAAACTCCAAACTGACTCTACCTGTCCCGAATTTTTGGCTAATGATCCTGTTGAATCCACCTGTAATAAAATATCAAACATTGATTATTGATTTAGGGCAAAAGTAATTGTTTCTTTCTTTATACGATTATTGTACCAACTAAGTAGCATTATGGATTGGTAAACGTTAAGACAGTTTGATTGCCATGTAAAGAATTGTTAAAGTAAAATACTATTCTGAACGGTGACTGCAAGGAATCAAATGACTTGAAATAATAATGGCCTCGTGAACAGATCCGGTACAGTGTAGGAACATGACGCTGATCCAAGTAAGGGATTGGGTCAAAACTTTGTTACTGGAATTTATGCAGATCACTAAAAAGTTGTCAGGTGGTCACCGGATGCTCTTTTGCACCCGAAATAAAATTATAGGGCATTTTTATAAATAAACAGAGCCTGAAAGTTTCCAATGAAAAGTGCCTGGTACACTAAAATCTAAAAGTTGTCAGGTGGTTACGGGATGCTCTTTTGCACCGAAGTAAAATTACAAGGCATTTTTATAAATAAACAGAGCATGAAAGGTTCCAACGAAAAGTGCCTGGAACACTAAAATCTAAAAGTTGACAGGTAGTCACCGGATGCTCTTTTGCACCGAAGTAAAATTACAGGGCATTTTTATAAATAAACAGACCTTGAAAGGTTCCAATGAAAAGTGCCTGGTACACTAAAATCTAAAAGTTGACAGGTAGTCACCGAATGCTCTTTTGCACCGAAGTAAGATTACAGGGCATTTTATAAATAAACAGAGCCTGAAAGGTTCCAATGAGAACTGCCTGGTCTACTATAATCTCTAAACTTTAATCGAATGTGATGCACCCTGTTACGTAGACGCCCATAAGGAATATCATAAAAAAAGCGGTGCGAAAAACGCGCCGCTTTTTTTAATTGGCCAATAGTATTTAGAATGGCAAATCATCAGCTGCACTTACATTTGCAAGTTGATTTGCATTTGCCGGCTGGGTTCCGGAATACGATGACGTAGCCGTATTTGTATGTTGCCCTGCAAGCTGATTCGAATTATCACCACCGGCGCCGCCGCATAACTGAACCATTTGTACCCGCATACGCAAGGTAGCTGCCGCCTGGTTCTCTTTATTCATGTATGCGTCAGCCTCGGGATATCCTTCCGCATAAACTGTTTTTCCTTTTAAAAGATAAGGAGCTACAGCGGTTTTGTCTGTCCAGTAAGCGCACTCCACCCAGGTTGCCCGGTCTTTCTGGTTGCCCTGGCTGTCTTTGTAACGCTCCGAATGAACGACGCTGAAATTAATTACTGTTTTCCCATTTACTTCTTTTACGATGCAATCTTTACCAAGATTGCCAACGATTTGTAACTTGATCATAATTGTGTGTGTTTTAATATTACGTGATGTATCTGAAATTGAAAATTATGAAAATTTACGAATGGGTTGTTCTCTATTTTCGCACAAATAATACAGTAGATGAATACTGCCGAAAAAGAATGGTTATGTTTCTTATTATCAAAATGAACAGGCGGCGCAAAATTATGTCGCCGGTTTTTTTTGGCCTTACTTTAAAATGCGCTTCCTGCCTCAGCAGTTTATTACGCCCGTATGTGAGGCGAATCGTTTGTAATAAAGTCACCTCATCCAATGCGTGAACAAAAGAGCGCAAATGAAATCCGCATCAAGTGCCAGGCTATCCACATTAAATTGGTTTTAGCCTGGGATCGCGCTCACTAACAACTACCTGTACAAAATAAAATTAAGCCTTAAAATCAAGACCCTTCCTGGGATCAGGATAATTAAATCCTGTCACGGTTGCTCAGTCAGGAAGAAGAATAAGCTACCTTGCTGCAAATGATCCTTAATAAATATGAGGGTAGAATGTAGCTTCTTCTATCCCCGTTTTACTAGCAGTGTACTGCAGTGCAGGTACTTTATTGTAAGGGCTTACACTTAAATCTATCAATGATGATTAATTCATCTTCTTTTTCAACGTAGTAACCTGGCTTTGCAAGTTATTTACCATGCTTGCCAGTGAATTCATATCCCACCGTTGCTGCGCACTTATTTTACTGATTACCATTTGTGCCTGCCACAGTTCTACCACGTCTTCAGCATTTACCTGGTAGGGCTGGTATTGCGGGTTATCACTTACCAGCGTGAATTTATTTTTTGCACGGTTACTTTTTACAATCCTTTTATACACTATCCCCTCATTCCTGCTAACTACGATATATGCCTGGTCATTTTTTAGCTCATCAGGGTTGTCAATTTTTTCTCCAACTATAATACTACCGCTGGGAGTAGGCATCATACTATCACCGATAATCTCGAAGGCCCTGTAATTCCCCCCTGCAAGCATCGGTAGTGTAAATGTATTCAGTTCGTCTATAAATTCACTGTCGGCATAGCCCGCCAGGTAACCTGCCACAGCCTTTACGGGAACAAAATGAATGATATTCCTCTCGGCAGTCATCATCTTTTGCTGCCTTCTTTTTGCAAGGAAACTATTGCCCGTATTACTAAGGTCCTTCAACAGCAGTTCATCGAGGCTTAACTTAAATATATCTCCAACGATCTCCAGTACTTCAAGCCGCGGATCCGCCCTTTCTTCTTCATAAGCTCCTATGAGGGAACGCTTGATCCGCAATTTAGCTGCAAATTCTTCCTGGGTCCATCCGCGAAGTTTTCGCAAATATTTGAGATTTTGTCCTGCTTGTGACATAATAACTAATTTGATTAGCACAAATATACTAATTATTTTAGCTAATCCAAATTTTTCAAAAGATTTTTTTTATTTAATGTATGATGCGGATAAATTGATGGGTATTAATTAACACAATTTGTTCCATGTGTATATAAAAGGAATAATGAAGGTGTGGTATAACAACCAATTCAAGTTAGCTCCTGGTTGCCTAACAAATATTTACTCATGAATTGGTTAGCCCTTATTTTTGTACAAAATAAAAGTTATGCAAATAGTACTGGTATTGCACAACCTGTTACGCTGGGGCGTTTTATTATTTGGCTTCTGGACCGTATTGAACGCAGTAACCGGAGTTGCTGGTAAAAGAACCTATACCGCTGCTGATAACCGGAGTAATTTGCTATTCATGATTTTTTGCGATATACAGTTGCTACTCGGCTTGATACTATACTTTTCCAATGCATGGTTCGACAGGCTTCGTGACCTGGGCAATAATATGAAGGATCCTTACAATCGCTTCTTTACAATGGAACACATGAGCATGATGATACTGGCCTGGATACTTGTTCACGTGGGAAGGTCCACGGTAAAAAGGGCCAACCGGGATGCCAGCAAACATAAACGTATGCTTATATTTTTCGGTATCGCGCTTTTACTGATACTCATTTCTATACCCTGGCCATTCAGGGAAGTGATAGCAAAACCATATTTCAGGTGGTTTAATTAAGCAGGGCTTTACATTAATAAATTAATAATCTATGGCAAAAGCAGCTGCGTTACCCACTATTTTAATTACCAACGATGACGGCATAACTGCGCCGGGTATACGCAATCTCGTAGAAGCGGTAAAAGACCTTGGTAAAATAATCGTGGTAGCCCCCGATAAACCACAAAGCGGAATGGGGCATGCGATTACAATTGGCAATCCCTTACGGATGAACAAAATAGAAATGTTCGATGGCATTGAATCCTGGCAGACAAGCGGAACACCGGTGGATTGCGTTAAACTGGCCGTAGATAAAATATTGCACCGCAAACCTGATCTGTGCCTGAGCGGTATCAATCATGGCGCCAATCATTCCATCAATGTCATTTATAGCGGCACAATGAGCGCGGCCATGGAAGCCTCTATCGAAAGCATTCCCAGCATAGGGTTTTCTTTATTGAATTATAGTTATGAAGCCGATTTCGGACCTGCAAGGCACTATGTAAGAAAGATCGTTAGCACGCTTTTACTAAGAAAAATGGATAAACACCTTTTACTAAATGTCAACATCCCTTCGATACCTATGGAGTTAATTAAGGGTGTAAAAGTTTGCCGGCAGGCTTATGCCAAATACCAGGAGGATTTCAAAGAACGTAAAGACCCCCAGGGCAAAAAGTATTACTGGCTCACCGGCGCATTTGTAAACTTCGACAAAGGAAAAGATACCGACGTATGGGCACTGGAACATAATTATGTAAGCGTGGTACCGGTTCAATTTGACCTCACTAATTACTTAATGAAGAAAGAATTGGAAAAAACCTGGAAGATAATATGATATTCAAAAGAGATAATTTTTGGTTGGGCACCGTATTGGGCATACTGGGCCCATTGATTGGTTTCGCCGTTTTTAAAACGATCAAATACAGCAGGTTTTCTTTAAAAGAAATGTACCAGTGGATGACATTGAACCATAACCTCATCACTGCCTGGATAAGCGTTTCGCTTTTCGCCAATGCACTGCTTTTCACCCTTTATGTAAATGCAAGGATCGATAAAACTGCAAAAGGCATTTTCACTGCCACGGTTATCTATGCGATTGTCGCTTTATTTATCAAATTTTTTGGTTAATACTAACTTTAAAATATGCAAGCCAGGCCCTGGTTCAAAGATTGGTTTAATTCACCCTATTACCACCAGCTTTATTTTAACAGGGATGAAGTAGAGGCCGGAGCATTTATCGATAAACTGATCGGCCATTTAAATCCTGAACCCAATGCCAGGTTGCTGGATGTTGCCTGTGGAAAAGGAAGACATAGCATCCACCTTGCCCAAAAAGGATTTGATGTAACCGGCATCGACCTCAGTGAAGACAGCATCGAAGAAGCACTGCACTTTGAAGCCCCTCATCTCCATTTCTTCCTCCATGACATGCGGCTTCCTTTTTATATAAATTATTTTGATTACGCGTTTAATTTCTTTACCAGTTTCGGTTATTTCAAATCTGCCCGGGAACATGATAATGGCATTCGTACCATCGCACAATCGTTAAAAAAAAACGGTTGTTTCGTGCTTGATTACCTGAATGTGCATTATGCAGAAGATCACCTGGTGCACCAGTTTGATAAAGAAATTGAAGGCATCAATTACTTCATCACCAAATGGTTTGATGAAACACATTTTTATAAAAAGATCGTTGTGGAAGATGATGGTTTGGAAGAACCCCTGATCTATACGGAAAAAGTATCTAAATTTTCGCTGGGTGATTTCACTGAAATGTTTGCCTACCAGGGGCTACAAATCCAGGAAGTATTCGGCGATTATAATTTCGGCAACTATGATATCAGGAAGTCGCCCCGGCTTATAATGATAGCAACAAAAAACATCAGGTAAGGCCTTTTGTTTCTTATTAAAAAAGAATTGAATGAAAATAGGAACGAAAAAAATTTGCAGCTAAAAAACATTTATTACCTTTCCTTGCGTCTTTATTCCTTCGCCTGCTGGCAGAAATTAAAGTAAGTAACCAAACCGGCCTTATCTCCCATGATTGTTCACCAGCATCCACTTTGCGGTTTCATAAATAGCAGAGGTTAATTCAGACAGCTCCCGCTTCACCGAATCTTGCTGCCTGGTGGTTAACACTGGTAAGCCGCTTCGGATCGGTACCAATTCTTCTTTGGTGATCCATAAATTCTTGGAATAATAATAATCGTTACGATCACCTGATCCCTTCATAGTGATGAATAATAAAGGCAGCACGCGCTCCCTGGTATCCAGTAAATTCCTGCCCAGGGTTTTATTGATATAAGGCTGGCAAACCATGTTCGCGAGCGTGGGTAAAATATCTACCTGTGAAACCGTTTCGTCTATTTTTTTCGGAGTTAAAAGCGCAGGTGCATAAAAAAGTAAAGGAACATGTTCATCGTTCAACCCCTGCTCCGTCCAAACTCTTGGATACATTTCTAAGGCATTGCCCTCTACTCCATGATCCCCCACAAAAACAAAAATAGTATTATCAAAATAAGCTGCCTCTTTTGCTGCTTCCATAAATTTCCTGAAACAATAATCTGTATAAGAAAAGGCATTGAATTCTTCCAATGATTCGAAGCCATATTTATTCAGTTCGTCATTGTTTACCTTTCGTAATATAAAATCCTTATCTTCTGCAGGTATGGAATATGGACGGTGATTATCTGATGTCTGGATAATTGTAAAAAAGGGTTTGGTCTGTTGCTTCATCACTTTATTGGCTTCCAGGAACAAATTTTTGTCGCTGATGCCCCATACATTCAATTTAGGTGAAGAAAATTTTCCCTCTTCAAAGATTTGTACATCATTGATATTATTTATAAGGCCGCGGAAGTTATTAAAATCACTGCTCCCCCCTATAAAGTACATTTTGTTGTATCCTTCAAAATTGTTGATTATGGTATATTGATTGAGAGACTGCAGGTTACGGGTACTGAATTTTGATAACTGCACATCCGGTATACCCGTTAGGGTTGCAAACACCCCTCTTGCCGTACCGAACGTGGGTGAAAAACAACGGTCGAAGAAAATACCGCTTTTAGTGAGTTCGTTAAAAAACGGCGTGCTGTTAAGTGGGTTGCCGCTCATTGAACTTTTGTACATACTAAAACTTTCACAGATCACCAGCACGATATTCGGCTTGCTTTCCAAGGCATTACTTCCGGGTGTTGATACGTTATGGTATTCGCCTTCGTATTTTTTATCAAGCTGAAGAAAATCACTGATAGCGCCGTAGTGCTTCTTCGCCTTATCCTCATTGAAAACGGGGTTACGAAAACGAAGCGTCGTAAAAAAATTTTGTAAGGGGTTTAACGCAAGGTAGCTCCTGAAATTATCATTCAGTTTAAAGGCATCGCTCCATTTTAAAGGCGTAAACGACAAAAATCCAAAAACAAACCATGCTAACAGAAAGATGGCCGTCGTATGCCAGATCCTGCGGTAGGAAAATTTATGGATATTGATATTCCGCTCTTCCACACTTACATGTGTTTTTCTAAACATCCATGACATCATTGCCAGGGAACCAACTAAACCGGCAAAGATCCAGGCCATCGGATAACTTTGCCATAGCATCTCAAAAGAAATTTTTGCATCTTCCGCAAAATTTAACGCACTTGCGTTCAGGCGCGTACGCACGTAGGCGAAATGTCCAAAATCGGCACCAAAAAAAAACAACAGCAATAAAGTCATTACGGAAAGGTAAATGGCCCATCCTTTTTTACACCGCTCAGAATAAAATGGAGAAAACCTTGGAAAGAGCGAAAGACAGGCAATGGGCAGGAGGACGAATGCTATCCAGCGAAGGTCATATTGCAACCCAAGCCAAAAAGAAGAAAACAAGGAAGACACTGTAATATCCGCCGGTTTAAAAAACAGTAAGGTGGCAATACGGAAAGTGCTGAAAATGGACAGGTAGATTATAAATAATTTTATGATCCACTGAATTGTTTTAGGAAATTTCCACTGAATGAGCATGCACATCCTTGTTTATAAGGATGCAAAATTAACGATGATAATTGGTTATGGAAAGGATATTTTCCATAATCTTCACTCCAATCGGGCCGTTCGCGATCTGGCGGTGATACAGGTGATTGGCCAGCCCTTCCCGGCCTGGCCTGTGCCCGGGGAATATCAAGATATTTAACCCTAATTTTACCGAACATGTTCATACTATCTTCTTCGAATATTTTATAAATAATACAAAACATGTTATTAAACTGGGACAGGATATTATTTACCAAAATCAACCAGGATTGGACAAACAGCTTCCTCGATTATATGTTTCCTTTATGGAGAGAAGCCATCACCTGGATACCGCTGTATATATTTTTGGTACTGTTCGTGTTAATTAATTTCGGAAAAAAAGGATGGCTGTGGCTCGCCGGGCTACTCGTTACGGTAGCATTAACGGACCAGATCAGCAGCCACCTGATAAAGCCGTTGGTAAACCGGCCAAGGCCCTGCCTTGATGTTGAATTGCAGGAGCACATCCGCTTGCTGCTAAACTATTGCTCTGAAAGCAGGAGCTTTGTTTCGTCTCACGCCTGCAACCATTTCGGCCTAGCCTTTTTCTTTTTTTATACCCTTAACCTGTATTTTAAAAAATGGGGATATGCCTGGTTTATTTGGGCCGCTACTATTAGCTATGCCCAGGTTTATATTGGGGTACATTATCCTGTTGATGTTATTTGTGGCGGTATTCTCGGCAGTTGTATCGGGTATTTCACTTCACTTCTTTTTAATAAATATGTTCCGCTTCCACCAATCGTTCAACCAACCGGACTAACTACGAGCCTATGAAAAAAAAGGCGATATTTCAAATTTCAGGCCTTTGTTTGCTCACCTATTTGTTGGGGATCTTTTGCGTGCCGTTGATGGATATAGACGCTACACAATATGCATCAATGAGCAGGGAGATGTTGCTAAGCGGAAATTACCTTCAATTGTACGACCTCGGAAAAGATTACCTCGATAAACCGCCAATGTTGTTCTGGCTCTCCAGCCTTTCCTTGCGCATATTTGGAATACATGACTGGGCTTACCGCCTGCCATCTTTTATATTTTCATTACTGGCTATTTACAGCACCTACAGGTTGGCGTTATTATTTTATAAAAAAGAGATCGCATTATTAAGTATGGTAATACTAGCCTCCTGCCAGGCGATGTTCCTCATCAATCATGACGTAAGAACAGATACAATGCTACTGGGGTGGGTAGCCTGCAGCATCTGGCAGCTGGCAGCATGGTACCAGTTGGGAAAATGGAAAAATTTGTTATTATCGGCAATTGCTATTGCCGGGGGAATGATGACCAAGGGCCCACTCGCCCTGATGATACCTGTTTTTGCCTTTGCCCCGCATTTTATTCTTAAAAGCTGACAATTAGTAGATGGGAATACATACCGATGCTTCTAATCATCGCACTGCTGCTGGTGCCCATGGTATCGGCCTTTACCGGCAATACGACCTGCACCCGGGTAAAATAGTAGTGGGTAAAACGATCAGCTCGGGATTACGGTTTTTTTACTGGACGCAGAGCTTCGGCCGCATTACCGGTGAAAATCCTCAAAAAGAAAATGGGTCCCTTTTCTTCTTAATTCAAAATATGGTGTGGAGCTTTTTGCCCTGGATCCTGTTTTTTTTACTAGGACTTTTTGCTTCGTTAAAAAATATAATACAACAAAGGTTTTCATTGTCGGATAAAGAAGAAGGTATTACTGTTTCGGGCTTCGTCATTACTTATTTGGCATTGGTCAGAAGCCAGGTGCAATTGCCACATTACATATTTGTGGCCTTTCCTTTTGCCGCCATCATTACCGCCAACTTTTTATATGGATTATTGTACAACAACCAATGGCCGCAATGGAAAAAACCTTTATTAATGATACATGTCATTATTTTCCCTGCTATGGGTAGCCTTGGTATTATTAATGTCAATGGTCTTTAACAATATACCAATGTATGCTGCGGTTGCCGCCGCTTGCTCATTTATAATTTTTATCCTGGTGGTTTTTGTAAAACGACCATCTTTCCCAAAGCTTTTAATGATCTGTTTTTTTACAACAATAGGGTTAAATGTTTTTTTAAATACCTTCTTTTATCCTTCGTTACTGAAATACCAGGCAGGTAACATCGCGGCAAAATTTATCAATGATAACCGGTTGCCTAAGGATAGTGTTGTTGTATTTGGAGATGTTGCAGATGCAAGGAATTCCCTTTATTTTTATGGGAATTATTTTTTTAAAAAGATACGCAACGCAAACGAACTGGCTACGGGTAATTATGTGCTAACTTCTGCAAAAGATTACGCGGAACTGATCAAACAACGATCGGCAGCAATTGTGTTTACCGGCAAGGGTTTTCCTGTCACTAAATTATCGCTAAAGTTTATCAACCCCGCTACAAGAGAAAAGGAACTACACCCGTTTTATATTGTTAAAATAAAATAGTTGTTCTTTTCTAATTCATTTAGTGTAGCTATTCCGGCAGCTACGCCTTGCATCAATATCAAATTACAAAATGATGTCACTAAGGCAGAGAAAATTCAGCTTAGCTTACCTGGTACCCACCTTCCTCCCGAGTGCGCGCCCCGGTTGCCGGATTCGTGGTATTCAGCATCCTGGTTTACGTTCCACAGGTCATAAATATCCTTACCTGCATTT
>JBBJMD010000274.1:0-4204 GCA_037719925.1 Ferruginibacter sp. | reverse complement strand
TGCGCGATGAATGACGGCGCTTCAACAGCGGAACTAAATCCACCGGGCCCGCTCCATACGTACTTGGCGCCACCCGTGGCAATTAAATTTACAAATCCATTTTCACAGACCGGGCTGTTACTTATTGCAGTTACCTCGGGTAGATCATGGATCGTTATGTTCACTATATTAGAAGCAACACGGCAACTACTGATCGCCACATTCGTTCCTTCCGCCGCAGATAGCCGGTATTTATAAATACCGGGTGCAGTTTTATTAAATTGATAGGTCATGGAAGTGGCGCCCACGATATCGGCCCAGGTAAGCCCCTCATCAGTACTTACCTGCCATTGGAACGCCGGAGAAACATAGCCCGTCCCAATATCCGCCATTAACGGAACGGTTGTCACTACGCCGTTGCATATGTCAACTTCAGTCTGGTCAACAGTAATTACCGAGGCAGTTATAGCGGGCCCGCAAGGCCTGAAGGTTATATCATCCAACGCCAGGTCGTTCCCACAGCCTCCGGGTGCCGTATTGGTTAATCTTATTACAACGCTATTGGTATTGAGGGGGGTTGTAAAAAACAGGCCGAACTGGCGCCACACAGGTGTTGTAGACGAGGAGACGGCGCCGGTTGAATAGGTACCCAACACCGTACCGGTGATAGTTTCAATATTAAATATCAAACTGGGTTGTATTCCATTACCGTTACAGGCGCTGGGAAGCAACACATTTACTACCCAGGCAGCAAACTCATAAGTAGTATTCGCACAAAGATTTTCTACGGTATCCAAATAAAAGTCGCCCGGGGTAAAAGATGCATTCACCAGCATCATATAGCCGTTGACGTCATTCGGTGTATGGTCTTCTGTAACAGTTTGCCAGGAACTCCCAAAACAACCGGAGGAACTGCTAACAACCGTATAACTACCATCATTCGGGCACGGAGATGTAGTGAAAGAATAACTGGTAGTTGCAGCTTCCAGCTGGCCTGCGGAATTTGATCCGCTCCCAAAATTGACATTCACTACCGGATCACCTAATGAACCAGAACATACCTGCCCGGTGACGTCCATCTGGCAGCCGAAAAAAATAAATATCGCAGTCGTTTTGAAAAATTTTACCAGGTCCATCAAGTCCGAAGTTAAGGATTTATCACTTGTTTAGAAAGTACTAAGAATGTTTATTTGGGTTGAGTTTTATTTTACCAGATATAAATTTATGGAGGTATCAAATTCATTACAGGGGAGGATATTTAATTCACAGTAGCCTGGTTAATTATTGACAACATAACGGTTGAATCCTGAAACCGGCAATGTAATTAATAATCCGGGCATTATGTTACCAAATTATTAATTTTTGTCTTTCCTATTTTCAAACAAATACATATCATTTTAGGTGGTTGTTTTATTTCAATTTATTTTTACCGCTGCATTGGCCGGCAGGCCTGCCAGCGCCTGGAGAAAAAACTTTTATCACGGTGGCAAATAAGGAGCGTAAAATCGTATCAAAATTTCCATGAAGATTATTGTTTGTAAAACTTAAAATTCACTGGCCAAAAATCAGCCTTTAAAAAAGCAAATTAAATATAACCGATAAACAAAAAAAATGGTAGATGTAATTTTAGGGCTACAATGGGGTGATGAAGGTAAAGGGAAAATAGTTGATTATTTTGCTCCCAATTATGATATAATCGCACGTTTCCAGGGCGGCCCCAATGCCGGCCATACCCTTTATGTTAATGGGCAGAAAGTAGTGCTTCACCAAATTCCCAGTGGTATTTTTCATGAGAATAAAATCAACCTTATCGGTAATGGCGTAGTATTGGATGTGGTAACATTGAAAAGGGAATGTGAGATAGTGGCATCGATGGGAATTGACTATAAAAAGAATTTATACATCAGTGAGCGTACCCATTTGATTTTGCCTACGCACCGTGCGCTGGACAAAGCCAGTGAATTGGCGAAGGGCAATGAGAAAATCGGTTCTACGCTTAAAGGTATCGGCCCCGCTTATATGGATAAAACAGGCCGCAATGGGTTGAGGGTAGGTGACCTGCTTGATAAAGGCTTTATTTCCCAGTATATTAAAATACGGCTAAAGCACCAGCGGCTGCTTGATAATTATAATTTCCAGGAAGACATAAGTTCATGGGAGGACGATTTTTTTGAATCGATCGAATTATTACGGGACTTTAAGATCGTGAACGGCGAGTATTTTATCAACGATAAAATTCAGCAGGGAAAAAGGGTTTTGGCTGAAGGGGCACAAGGCAGTATGCTGGATGTGGATTTTGGCACCTTTCCCTTTGTTACCAGCAGCAATACCATTTCCGCGGGTGTATGTACCGGTTTAGGTATAGCACCTCAAAAAATAAAGGAAGTATACGGGGTTTCAAAAGCTTATTGTACAAGGGTGGGCAGCGGGCCTTTTCCAACAGAACTGAACAACGAAACGGGGGAACTTATCCGTAAAACAGGCAGTGAATTCGGGGCTACTACAGGCAGGCCGCGGCGCTGTGGCTGGATCGACCTGGTGGCATTACAGTTTGCCTGTATGATCAATGGGGTTACGCAGATCATCATGACCAAAACTGACATCCTGGATTCCCTGCCTGAATTAAAAGCATGCAAAGGATACAACGTAAACGGGGAAGAAAAAAATTATGTACCTTTTCAAATGAACCGTGTTGATATTGAACCGGTTTACGAGAGTTTTAAAGGATGGGAAACTGACATCACCGCAATTAACAACTACGATGCCCTGCCGGAAAGTATGAAAAACTATATTGATTATATGAACAGGTTTTTAAAAGTGCCTGTCAGGTATATCAGTAATGGCCCCGGACGCGACCAGATAGTATTAGCGTAGCAATAAAATATTAAAAAAATGTGCCTTTTTTTTTGGCGATTTAAAAATCTATCAGAAATTTTACAGCATTAATAAGTAGATATATGGCTAAATCAGTTAAAGCAAAAAAACTTACTCCTGATCCGGAGACCCCTTCCAAAAAATCTGCTGCAAAGGCATCTCCAAAATCAAAAATAGAGGAAGAGGAGAAAGAAGACGAGGATGATGAACCGGGTGAAGAAACCACACCCGTGAAGAAAGGGAAAGGGGCTACTAAAAAAAAGGATGACGAAGAAGAAGATGACGATGAGGATGACGTTGAAGAACCTGACGATTGGGAGAAGGGCGATGAAGACGATAATTGGGATCCGGATTTTGATGAGTTTGATGTTCCCAAATCAGCGGCAAAAAAAACAGTTGGAAAAAAGGCCGGCAAGGATGAGGAAGATGAGTTTAAAATAGATGATGATTTTAAGGACCTTGGCTTTGATGATCTTGATGGCCGTGGCGGCAATTTCGATGATGATGATGATTTTTAACCAGGCAATAACTCTGTAAATACCGCAGGTAAATAATTACGTGAAAAAACCTGTTTCTTTCCCGATAGATAATTATAGAGAATTCAAAAATAAAATGTTGAACTGGGCACAACCGTTCAACATTTTTTGTTTCCTCGATAACAGTAACTACAATTTTGTGGCGCCTGCTTTTGAATGCATGCTGGCTGTGGGTTCTAAAAAAAATATGGAGGCTGGGGCAGGCAAAACGCTTGAATCGCTAAAACATTTCTTCTTAACCGAAAAGGATTGGTTATTTGGTCATATGGGATATGACATTAAAAACGAAACAGAGCAATTAAGCTCTTTGAATGATGATGGCATTGAATTTCCCGATTGCCATTTTTTTGTGCCAGAGACAGTGCTGCAGCTAAATGAAAATGAATTACTTATTTACAGCGAAGATGAAGCGCAGGCCATATTCAGTCTCATTCAATCCCATAGTTCGTTCATAGAACAAAAACGGGCGCAAAACCTTAAGATCAGCAACAGGATATCGCAGGATGATTATATCAGCATCATAAAAAAACTTCAACAGCATATTTTACGGGGCGATTGTTATGAAATAAATTATTGCCAGGAATTTTTCGCGCAGAATGCAGTTATAGACCCGCTATCCGTGTACGATTACCTCGTGAGCATTTCACCAAACCCGTTTGCTGCTTTGTATAAATTAAATAACCGGTATTGTATTTGTGCCAGCCCTGAAAGATATTTTAAAAAGACCGGTAACAGGATTTATTCCCAGCCGATAAAGGGAACGGCTAAACGCGATTTGGAAAACAGTGAGCTCGATGAATTGAACAGGCACCATC
>JBBJMD010000273.1:0-4211 GCA_037719925.1 Ferruginibacter sp. | reverse complement strand
CATTTTCGTAGCAAGGCCAATGCGAGTATAATAATCCGGTGTAAACTTCAAATGCCTTCGGGTAATTTTGCCACCGATAAAATGGAACGCCTCATCATACGCTTTAAAACCAGCGACCGGGGCCCATCCCTTCGAACCATTGAACTGCTTTCCGGGTCAGCACGCCTGTTTAATATAAATACCAACCTGGTTGGGGATTATACGACGAGACAATCTGAAAAACCGGCAAGCATTGCCAATGTGTGGGTTTGGAATGATCCGGTAAAAGTAAGCGCCCAAAATGTACTTCGCCTTCATGTAAATTTCCCTGGAGGGTTCGAGGGTATTAAGGATGCAGGTGAATTTATACTAAGTTCGGTTGAAGTCCACTTTGTCGCAAAAGCAAAAGACTTCACTGAAAAGGAGCTTAAAAGCCGGGTCATAATCAGTAGCGGTGCAGCAAATAAACCAGTTACGACACCTCCAAAACCACCAGGTACAGTTACAGGTTCAAAAGGGGTGATTTACCTGGTCTCAAAAACGAATCAATTATTATGGTACAATCATACGGGAAGGGAGGATGGCAGCTTTAATTGGGAAACTTCGGAAAGTAAAATTGTCGGTACCGGTTGGAACTTTAAAGAGATATTCTCCGGCGGAGACAATGTACTTTATACGATATCTGCTGATGGCGAGCTTACATGGTACCGTCACGATGGCCGTAATGATGGTACTTTCAGATGGACGGGACCGAAGCCTGTTGCTTCGGACTGGAATTATAAAAATGTATTTTACGGAGGAGATGGTGTGATCTACACCATTACTACTGATGGGCAATTGTTCTGGAACAGGCATGAAGGCCGAAACGATGGTAGTCCAGACTGGTCGGGTCCCGAACCTGTTGGCAACGGGTGGAATTTTAAAAATGTATTCTGCGGTGACAATGGCGTGATTTACGCCATCACACCAGAGGGCGAACTGTCGTGGTATCGACACGATGGACATAATGATGGTAGTTTTAAATGGACAGGTCCTACAAAGATCGGTACAGGGTGGAATTTTAAGGAGGTGTTCTATGGAGGTGATGGCGTGATCTATGCAATTAAAGCCGACGGCCAATTATTGTGGTATCGGCACGAAGGACGCAATGATGGTAGTAATCAATGGTCTGGACCCAGGATAATTGGAACTGGGTGGGACTCTAAGCAAATATTCTCCCATTGATAAAATCAAATTTGAAACGCTAACAATTTTTTCACTCAAAATTATTTTTATGACAGTTAAGAAAGCCAGGATATTACTTTGTATACAAGTTATCTTTTTACTGGTCACTTCATGCGCGTATTCTCAAAGCATAAAAGATACTAAAAAGTTTTTGGAGTATTTTAATGGAATTGATAATATGACCTCGTATAAAAAACTCAAAGAGACCATTCAAACTACCGGTACTAAAATCCAGGCTTCTTCCGCGATATCAGACACTGATAAGCTTCTGTTAAAAGATCTTTATAACCTGGTAAAGGATAGGACTGATTCGTTAATTGATAGGATTACGTCCGATTTACTCTCAAAGCCTGAAAGAAAAAAAATGGTAAAAGATCCCGCTGCATATGTTACGTCACTGAATATAATCTTTGAAGATATTAAAATTACTACGAATGATTTTAATACTAAATATACGGAAGTGGCTGGTCCAACCAGGGGGCGCATGCTCTCATTGCGGGTTAAAAGTTTTGAATTGCCCCTGGATAAAAAATTTGCAGAAGAACTGCTAACGGCGGCCCTGAGAGCCCTTATTCAGAAACAGGTAAAAAAGAAAATCTCTTTAAAATCCTGGGATGACTTGTGATATAACGGCCTACTATTCAGACTTTAAAAAGCCGGCAAAGCAGTATCAAGCACTTCATCTTGAGGGAATCGAAAGATTTTATGCCTTAGTAAGTTTAACTAATTACGATAATTCGCTAAGGATATTTTAATATTTTCCCATCCTTTAATGGTATCACTTTCCGAGATTTAATTTCTGTCACAGATACCCGGCGGGGATTATAGATATGTATCGCTTTTCAATAATCCCCACGCTATCTCTAAGGTATCGGTCTTGCATGTTTTGGCTTTATCAAAGCAAGTAGTGACCCTAATGCCTTAAAAATACAAAGGCATAAAATTTGTTTTTCATAACGAATTTTGTCAAGTTATTTCGTAAATATATTGCCGGTTGGTATTAGATCGGCGCACAAGGATTTATTTCCTGGGATTAATCCTGAACAGCAGATTAAAAATTTTGCCATTTGCGTTACTTACATTTTCAACATCACCGGCTCCCCTCGTGGCCACGTCGTATGATTTCTTAACTAAGGTCTCCAGAAAGCTTAGGTTACCCCTTGTGGAAGCTCCCCTTGTTGTAGCGATGTCCTCTAAATCAATCCTGTCTTTAGAGGCAAATATTTTGAAGATCTCCTGCCCTTCCGGTGGTGTAAGTGAAATAACATATTTATCAAATAGATGTGAGCTTAGTCCCTCCACTTTTAGATCGTCCGCTGTAATGCCTTCTCTTTTTTGCGGAAGCACGGCATTTATAATACCGTCAGGCTGCATATCCAGGATATTGAAATAAAAGGGCTGGGTTCCTTTATTTTTTACCCATATTACCATCTTGTCACCGATGTTATATTCGTAGTTGCCGGCAACAATTTTAGAATTGATTTTTCCCGTATCTGCTTTTCCATCAATTACCGGTACCAACATCACTTCAATTTTTATGTCAGGGTCTTTCACTTCAGGTAACGATTTTAAGAATCTGTATTGTGAATAACGCTGAAGTTTTTCTTTTAATCTTTCCAGTCCTGAATCATTCGTTGCAACAGTATCAAATAAATAACCGTTGAAAGCAACTTTGATGCTATCATAGTCCATACCCCTGGTAAGGATTAGTTCCGGTTCGCCATCAAATTTAATTAAGGGCAGATCTTTCATGCCCTCCTTAATACGAATGATTTCCGAAGGAGAAAAACCCTCTCCTGATCCATTCTCTTTCCCCGCAACAACCCGGATATTAATTGGCTTGGTATTATATATGGTTTCGGTTACAAATACCCATCCTAATGAAACCTGGCCAAGTCCGGGGTCTTTATCTAAACTCACCTCAGCTGTATAACTATTCGCCTGAACCACTTTTCCGCTGGCAAGGGGCGTTGCCATTGCAGGATCAATTGTACCAGAAGGATACACTGCGACCTTCGCCCCAATATCCAAACCGGATAATAACCCTGCCTTTATTCGTATCATTTGCCCGTTTAAATTGTCAATTTCAACAAAAGGCTTTTGGTAAACAGAACTACCGCCAAAAACTGCCCTGTCTATACCATTGCCTTCCAATACAGCGTGCTGACCCTGAACTTTTTCCTCTAAAATAGCCTGTATCCTTGAAAAAAGCGACCGGTAAGTTGTGCCCTGTGCAAGGGTTGCAAATACTTTACTTATGGCGTAAGAGAGGGAACCCATTGGTATGTCTTTGTTTTCATCGTTATTTATTATTTCATTGTCAAGTTCTTCAGCTCTTGCCGCTGAGATTACGACGTAGGTAGCCATTGCATTTTCATCACCCCTCACAGCAGTCTTTTCTCTAAACACCGCGGTATCGATGCCAGTATTTTTTTTTCGATTAAACGATAACGACACACCTGGAGGCTTATTTCCCCGAACCCTTGTGCTACCCCTCGTACCACTACCGGAATGACAGAGATCCATAAAAACAATAACATCTCCATTTTTCCCTAACTTGATTCTAAGCTGGTTAACAAGCGACCCAAATTCATCATCTCTCAAATACTCCCTCTGTGCCTTCTGAAAATCTTCAAAATGTCCGTCATCGTCAGGTGGAACGGCGTTAAAAGTGACAATAGTCTCATCCAGCCTATCGCTTTCATCACCATTATCATCTTCTAATTGCTCTCCATGCGACGAAAAATGGATGACTACAATATCTCCGGCTTTAACATGATCAATTAAACTTTGCAGCGCGTTTGTTATCCCGGCATGTGTAGCTTTTTGATTGCTAACGATACTGATATTTCCTGTCTCAAAGCCCTGGTTAGTTAAAGTTTTTTTAATAAAATCAACATCATTCATGCTTGAAAGTTTTGTCCAATAGGGATAATCGCCAATTGCAACAATCAATGCATGTTTGTTTTGTGCTGTGATTGTTGCAGATAAAAAAAATATAGATAACA
>JBBJMD010000272.1:0-4221 GCA_037719925.1 Ferruginibacter sp. | reverse complement strand
GCAAAACAATCACTGGCGATGATACCCTTCAGTTAACGGTTACCGGTGTACTGGAGCCAATACCCACCAATAGCTCCGTCCGGTCTGAAATATTTTTAACTACTTCCCTTTTGAAAGATAATGCCGGGTTCGCCGGTAATGCAAACTGGTACAATGGATTTGCGTTGAACTTTTTAAAATTCAGTCCCGGTACCGATATTAAAGCTTTTGATACAAAAGCAACAAAGCTGGTTAAGCTTAATTATGCGCCGGAGAGAAAGACTGACAAGTTGAGGGCGGTGCCGTTTTCCAATATGCGGAATGAGGCCGGCCCTGTTATTAATATCATCATCAAGGGGTCTGTTGGCACAGCCATATTTATATTACTGATCGTACTGGTTAACCTGGTGAACCTCAATACCGCCGGTATGTACCACCGCGGTAAGGAAATAGCCGTTCGGCAAATAATTGGAAGCAGCAAAACCAAAATTATCAAACAGTTTTGTCTCGAGAATGGACTAATCGTTTTTTTATCGCTCTTATTTGCAACGTTATTATTTATCAATATTTTATTGCCGCAGTTGAACACTATGTACGGCAGCCGTTTTGGCGAACTTTCTTTATCACTTCAAAAAGACTATTTTTTTATATTATTGTTTGTTATCATTGGCGGCCTTATGGCCATCGTCGCCGGGGCCTTACCCGCCCTTAAATTGGTGTCTGTCCGCGTATCGGATGCAGTGAAAGGGAAGTTAACCCGTACCGGCAGCACTCACCGGATCCGGAATATATTTATCGCCTTTCAGTTTACGCTCGCGATAATTTTCATCTGCATAACGGTTATCCTTAATCGCCAGATCGACTTTATGAAAACGGCCTCCGCTGGTTTTAACAAAAATGACGTTGCGGTAATCAACCTTGACCTCGCTTTTAAAAATACGGAGGCAGCTGGTTCTCATTTTGAAAGCATCTTGAATGACCTCAGGTCACGCCCTTACATAAAATCTGTATCCACCAATTCGGTTGTCCCAACTGCCTATTGGGAAAACTTTAATGATTATATCGATCCTCTTTCTAATAAAGAAATTACGCTCCGTCATATGGCCGCTGACGCTGGATTTTTACCCACGTATGAGGTTCCTGTTATTGAAGGTAGGAATTTCAATGAGGCTTTAGCGGCAACGGAAACTAAATCTGTTATGATCAACCGTTCTGCAATGAAGGCCTTTGGTTGGACAACCGCTGTAGGGAAAAAACTGAAAGAAAAAGGGGACAATCAATCCTATACCATAATAGGCGTAATGGAAGACTTTCACTACCAGGATCTGCAAAAAGGAATTGAACCCCTGCTGCATTGGTATGGGGGCAAACAGGGGCTACTCAATAATAACTACCTCAGCATTCGCGTAGAAGGCAGCCATATGAAAGAAGCGCTACACAAACTGGAAGCTGATTTCAAAGCCATGCCCTCCCGCCGCCCCTTTAAACAGGAACTGATGTCAGACTTGTTTAGCAGGCAGTATGCCTTAATCGACGGCATATTGAAAACTACCAATTTTGTGGCGATACTTACAATTATCATTTCGTGTATGGGGATGTTTGGCCTTATCTCCTTATTCGCAAGGCAACGGGTAAAAGAAATCGGCATCCGAAAAGTGTTAGGTGCGGATGTGATGCAGATCGTGGTATTGTTATCCAGGGATTTTGCCAGGCTCATCATCATTGCTTGTATAATAGCATTTCCGTTGGCTTTATATGCGATGCATGGCTGGTTGCAAAGTTTCGCTTACCGGATCAGTATTCAATGGTGGATGTTTGCGGTGGCCGGAAGCATTGCCATACTGATCGCCATGTTCACTGTCGGCTTCCAGGCTATAAAAGCTGCTATTGCAAACCCGGTAACTTCCCTTCGGAGCGAATGATGCCCGGCAATAGATGACAGGGGATTTATTGTGGCAATGATATCCGGCAATCAATCTAAATAGTGCACTGCCATTTAAGCACATGAATGGTCACGTGGATTTTTTCGAAATAAATAGGGTACTCAAACCTTTCCTTTTTGCCCTGGGGGAAGAAATCTTTTTTTTATGCTGAAAAATTATTTAAAGATCGCCTGGCGAAATTTGTTAAAGAATAAGACTTTCTCAATTCTTAACATCGCTGGTTTAGCAATCGGACTGTCCAGTTTTTTGCTGATCGCTTTATACGTTACCGATGAATTGAGTTATGATCGTTACAATGAGAAGGCGGGAAGGATCTACCGCATTAATTCAGATATTCGTTTAAGCGGTACCGAACTGAAGCTTGCAGTATGCAGCGACCCGATGGGAGCTACTTTAAAGAAGGATTATCCGCAGGTGGAACAATTTGTTCGTTTCTATAATTCAAGCGGATCAAAACTCATAAAAAAAGGGAATGCCTTTATAGATGAGAAAAGGGTAGCCTTTGCTGATTCTACTTTGTTTGACATATTTACGCTGCCTGCCATAGAGGGAGATACTAAAAATGCACTGAATGAGCCCAATACTGTTGTAATCAATGAATCAACTGCAAAAAAATATTTTGGTAACACGCAGGTAACAGGTAAATTCATTGAAACCAATAACAGAGAAAATAACCTTTATAAAATAACGGCGGTTATAAAGGACATGCCCCAAAATTCGCATTTCAATTTTGATTTTATTTTTTCGATGGACAACGTGGAATATGATTTCGGCGATTACCTGAGTCATAATTTTCAAACCTATATTCTGTTAAAAGAAGGTACTAATTACAAAGATTTTGAAAAGAATTTCGTACAGGTCATTGATAAATATATATTGCCGCAGGCCAGGCAATTCATGCAGATAAGCAGCATGGAAGATTTTAGAAAAGCCGGTAACAGGCTGGAATATCATTTAATGCCGTTATTGTATATTCATTTAAAATCATATAGGTCTCCTGAATTGGGCGTAAACGGCAATATCCAGTATGTCTATATTTTTTCCGCTGTGGCATTGTTTGTTTTGCTGATAGCCTGCATCAACTTCATGAACTTATCCACGGCCCGTTCTGCCGGCCGTTCGAAAGAGGTGGGTATCAGGAAGGTACTGGGTACAAATAAAAGATCATTGATATGGCAATTTCTTACTGAGTCGATCCTGATGGTTTTTATCGCCTTGTCAATAGGCTTATTACTTGCCTGGCTGACCGTTCCCTTTTTTAACAATGTTGCCGCCAAATCATTGACCATTGCATCCGTGTTCAATTTTAGGGTATTGCCGTTTCTCTTGCTGTTGCCATTTATTGTAGGAGGGATAGCTGGTAGCTACCCGGCTTTTTTTCTTTCCTCTTTTCAACCTATCGCTGTATTAAAGGGTAAAATAAACGCAGGCTTTAAAAAAAGCAACCTTCGCAGCGGACTGGTGATATTTCAATTTTTTATTTCCATTGTTTTGATTGTCGGTGTCACCATTATTTACAACCAATTGAATTATATACAAAACAGAAAACTAGGTTTTAACAAAGACCAGGTATTAATTATAAACGGCACTGGTGCGTTGCGTAATGATCCGGAAGCTTTTAAAAACGAAATAGCTAAGCTGAGTGGGGTAAAAAGTGCGAGTTTCAGCGGTTATCTCCCGGTTGGCAATTCTTCCCGCAATAATAATTCTTATTGTGCCCAGCCGGTGATGGATGCTACGAATACGTTTAATATGCAGACCTGGTATATTGATTATGACTATTTAAATACACTTGGGATGGAAATCATCAAAGGAAGAAATTTTTCGCGCGAATTTGGCGGGGATTCTTCCGGGATGATAATTAATGAAACCACCGCCAGGATCCTTGGATATGGTGATCCTGTAGGTAAGAAGCTTTATTCTACACCACCTAACAGTATCGCCTATACGATTATAGGAGTCGTGAAGAATTTCAATTTTGAATCGTTGCGCCAGACTATTGGCCCGCTTTGTTTTAAAATGGGAAATAATCAATGGTCCACCGCATTTAAAGTATCAACCACCGATATCAGCAGCCTTGTAAAAAGCATCGAAAGCAAATGGACGGTGATGGCGCCTGGTATGCCTTTCAGTTACCAGTTCCTGGATGATGCATTTGATAATATGTACCGTACAGAACAGCGCGTGGGTAAGATAGCTTTATCATTCGCTATACTTACCATTCTGATCGCATGCCTGGGTTTGTTTGGGCTTGCTACTTACATGGCCGAACAAAGGACAAAAGAAATTGGTGTTCGAA
>JBBJMD010000271.1:0-4249 GCA_037719925.1 Ferruginibacter sp. | reverse complement strand
GAAATCTAGTCCCGCTTTAAAATCCAATATCCTATGAAAAACCGAAACGAAGATAGTTGGTTATTTATTAAAATGCAAGATTATTTCGAATTATTTTATTGATGTTATCAACATTACAAGCTGTGCGTTTCATGCTAGATAAAAGTATAATATCTTGATTACCAGGTCTTCGTAGAATCATTGTTTGTAATTCAAGCCCAAAATATGTAAAATGTACTCCGAGATCAAGGCCTTTAAGCTATAAAAACCCGTATCCGCATCGGGTTTTTATATAACCGTTCCCGCTAAATTTTTTGGAGATTAATTTTGCTGCTTTTTGAATTGACATTTACCAGGGGCAAAGAAACAATCCCTCATTTTTTAAACAAGCCTTAAATATTCGTAACCTGTATTAAAAGATGACGAACCATAACCGTACCCCCAACTTCAGATAGAAAATGTGATGTACAAACCCGGACAGCCGCATAGATTGTGGGTCCTGTTTTTTAATTATCATAACAGATCAAAGATAAAATCAGAACCAACTGTTGCTTTTCTTTCTAGACCGGCCACCAAGGCCAAGAGATCCAAGTAAGGAGCGCACAATAGTATTTCCTGCGGTACGAACCATACTTTTCACAATGCTGTTATTTGTCATCTTTTCAAAGGTTGAAGGCTCGGCCCTGGTAGGTTTTGCGGTTTTATGTTCCACCGCGGCCCGGGTATTTTCGGCGGCTTCTTCCAATTTTGCCGTTAATATTTCATAGGCACTTTCTGTGTCAATTACCTGGTTATATTTTGCGGCCAGTTTGGATCTTCCAACAATACCACCGATCTCTGCGTCTGAAAGTACATCCATCCGGCTCCTCGGTGAGCAAAGCATAACATGAGCGAGTGGCGTAGGGATTCCTTTCTCATTCAACATCGTAACCAGGGCCTCCCCGATCCCCAGTTGGGTAATGAGATCTTCCGTTTTATAATAAACTGTTTCAGGATAATTTTCCGCTGTTTGTTTTATCACTTTCCTGTCTGCAGCCGTAAAGGCCCTTAATGCATGCTGTATTTTGAGTCCTAATTGTCCGAGTACTCCTGCCGGTATATCCATCGGATTCTGCGTACAAAAGAAAATGCCGATGCCCTTTGATCGTATGAGTTTAATAACAGTTTCGATCTGCTGTAATAAGGCCTGGCTTGCTTCCTGGAAGATCAAATGCGCTTCATCAATAAACAACACCAGTTTGGGTTTATCAAGGTCCCCCTCTTCAGGGGAGAAGGCATACAATTCAGCCAATATCTGTAACATAAAAGTGGAAAACAATTTCGGCCTGTCCTGCAGATCGGTTACTCTTAATACATTGATGATCCCGCGGCCCTTGTCATCGATCCGCATGAGGTCGTCTACTTCAAAACTTCTTTCGCCAAAAAAAACATCTGCACCCTGCTGCTGTAATTCAAGCACTTTTCGTAAAATGGTTCCCGTACTGGTAGTAGATATTTTTCCATAAGTTTTTTCCAGTTCAACCTTTCCCTCATTGCCGATATATTGCAGAACTTTAATAAAATCCTTCAGGTCGAGCAATGGCATTTTCGTATCGTCGCAATACTTATAGATAATCGCCACCACCCCGCCTTGTGTATCATTCAAGCCAAGTATTTTGGTTAACAGCACCGGGCCGAATTCGCTTACGGTTGCCCGTAATCGCACTCCTTTCTGATCGCTTAAAGTCATCAGTTCGGCGGTAAACTGTGCGGGGGTATAGTCCATCTTAATCTGCTGGTACCTGTCTGTTACTTTATCGTTGGCCGAACCCATTGCAGCGATACCACTCAGGTCACCTTTTATGTCCATCAGCAGCACCGGCACGCTGGCATCACTCAGGAATTCGCTGATCATCTGTAGTGTTTTCGTTTTGCCCGTACCAGTTGCACCGGCTATCAGTCCATGGCGGTTCATCGTTTTTAAGGGTAAACAGATAGCAGCCTCACTGATCACTTCCCCATCCAGCACGGCAGCGCCTATTTTTACCGATTCCCCTTTAAACGTATACCCCGTGCTGATTGCTTGCAGAAATTCATCTTTTTTAGCCATGTCATATTATTTACGGAAAGATACATACCAGCAGGTAAAACCTGTTAACCTTTTTCTGTGAAGCACCGCCGGAAAACAAAAAATACCGGTTAAATTCCATCTTGCCGTTTATCAGTTTTTTTAAAAAGAAATTATTACTGTCTCGATATCTCCCTAATTTTGGCATTCAATCAACACAAATATGAAAATACAGATCTTTTGCACTTTGCTGATAATGGCGGTATCGGCCTCAGCTCAAAAAGTGGCTTATACGGAATATGATTTAAAAAATGGCCTGCATGTTATTTTGCACCAGGATAAAACCGCGCCCGTAGCAGTAATATCCGTAATGTATCATGTAGGTAGTAAAGATGAGCAGGCAAACCGCACAGGCTTTGCACATTTTTTTGAGCACCTGTTATTTGAAGGCTCCGACAATGTTAAGAGGGGCGATTTTATGAAGATCGTAAGCAGCAATGGCGGGCAAAATAATGCGAATACATCCCAGGACCGTACCTTTTATTACGAAGTGTTTCCCAGCAACCAGTTAGCTACCGGCATCTGGCTCGAAAGCGAACGAATGATGCACCCGGTAATTAATGAGGTAGGGGTAAAAACCCAGAATGAAGTGGTAAAAGAAGAAAAAAGAATGCGCGTTGATAATTCACCCTATGGTGGATTGTCAGCTGAAGTGATGAAACGCTTATTTACCAAACACCCGTATAATTGGGTACCTATCGGAAGCATGGCAGATCTTGATTCTGCAACTTTAGATGAATTCAAAGCATTCAATAAAAAATATTATACTCCCACCAATGCAGTGCTGGTAATTGCAGGCGATATTGATATTCCAAAAACAAAATTACTGGTAGAATCTTATTTTGCCGATATCCCCGCGGGACAACCTTTAACGAGAACGGCTGCGCAGGAAGATCCAATTACTAAAGAGCTCATTGATACGGTTTATGACAGCAATATCCAGGTTCCTGCTATTATAGCGGCTTACAGGGTGCCCGGTCAAACAAGCAAAGAAGCCAAGGCACTTGAAATGGCATCTGCCGTGTTGAGTGCAGGCAACAGCAGCCGCATGTTTAAAAAGATGGTTGATGAAAAAAAGAATTCTCTGCAGGTAGCCTCTATCAACTACTCCTTAGAAGATTATGGAGCCTATATTACACTGGCACTACCCAATAGCGAGAGCCCATTGGATACTTTATTAAAAGATATGGATGATGAAGTTGTAAACCTTCAGAATACGCTGATCACTGAGGCTGAATTCAACAAATTGCAGAACCAGTTTGAAAATGATTTTATTGGCAAAAACAGTAGAATGCTGGGTGTGGCTGAAAATCTTGCCGAAGGTTATACTTATTTTAAAAACACGAACCATATCAATACAGAGCTCGATGAAATAAGGAAAGTAAGCCGCCAGGACATACAGGATGTTGCCAAAAAATACCTTAACAAAAACCAACGTGTTGTATTGTATTATTGCAAAATAACCCAATCATCCCCCGTACCTTTTATAAAAAATACATCTCAAAAAAAATTCATACATGAAAAAAGTAATTATTGTTGCATTAAGTATTGTGTGTCTGCAACATTGCTTTGCACAAACAAAATTTGACAGATCAAAAAAACCACCCGCGGGGCCTGCGCCCGTGATCTCAATAAAAGACCCGGCAATATTTACCCTGCCGAACGGCATGACCGTACTGGTGGTGGAAAATCATAAATTACCTAAAGTAACTGCTTCTTTAAATATAGATGCGGGCCCCGTATATGAAGGCAAAAAAGCCGGTTTACTCGACCTGATGGGCCAGATGCTCGGGGAAGGAACCACCAACATGCCTAAGGATAAATTTGATGAAGCTGTTGATATGATTGGTGCCCAGGTAAACCTTTATGCAAGCGGAGGTTCGGCCAGCGCGTTAACCAGGTATTTCGCCAAAGCATTTAATTTGATGGCGGATGGTTTAATAAACCCTTCTTTCCCTGACCCTTCGTTCGAAAAGTTAAAGTCATTTACTATTACCGGGTTAAAAACGGATGAAAAAAGCACCCCTGTTATTGCCGCAAGAGTCAACCAGGCATTGAGCTTTGGTAAGCAAACAGCCCTCGGTGAATTTACTACCGGAGAAAGTATAAAAGGCTTAACCCTTGCCGATGTAAAAGAGGCCTATAAAGATTACATTACCCCCT
>JBBJMD010000270.1:0-4272 GCA_037719925.1 Ferruginibacter sp. | reverse complement strand
TCATTAATATCCCTAACCGCCATTCCATACACAGGTGAAGATTGAGCCTCCAAATTAAGCGGCTTCATTGCGAACCGGCCCCCACCAAGGTTTTCGATGTAGCTTGTCCTCATTTCGGTTGCTTGCAAATGGAGCGCATTTTCCTGGTCTTTTTTACTCCATAGTTCGTCCATGCCAGCCCTTCCATAAGACTGGTAGGAAGGGAATTTTTTACGCATTGCTATCAATTGCCCTGCCAGGTCATCCCTGGTATGCATGGGAAAAGACCGCATTCTTCCGTCTTCAGCTTTCATGTAACAAAATACCATGGCATCCATCGATCCGTTCTCGTCAAGGTCCTTTGCGAAAATGTTCATCGGCTCTTCAGGGCTCGCTTTATAGTTTGAATTAAGTCCGAGGTTACCCGCTACATAATCAATATCGCCATCATTGTCAAAATCTGCTCCTACAAGGCTATTCCACCAACCGGCATGTTTACTCAGATCATCAGTTTTATTTATACTGAAAAATTCCTTACCGGAATTTTTTAAAAAAATTACAGGCATCCATTCACCCGTGAGTACGAGATCAATTTTGCCATCCTTATCAAAATCAGACCAAAGAGCATCTGTTACCATGCCGATATGCTGCAGCTCCGGGCAATATTGCCCGGTAACATCTGTAAATTTTCCTTTGTCATTTTTTAAAATATAACTCCGCGGTGAGGTTGGATAAGAACCGGAAACTACGCGGCCACCTACAAAAAGGTCCAGGTCGCCATCTTTGTCAAAATCTGCGGCCCGCACACAGGAGCCATTGGTATATTCATTTGGGAGTGAAGCAGTGGATTGTTGAAATTTACCTTTGCCATCGTTTAAGTAAAAGCGGTCCTGGCAGATAGCGTGGTTAGGTGGTAATTCATAACTTCCGCTTACGACATACATGTCAAGATCGCCGTCATTATCTGCATCGAAAAAAAGTATGCCCATATCTTCAGCGAGCGGATCAACAGGTTGCAGGAAGCGGTTGGCATCCTGCTTAAAACTTCCCTTTGCATCCTGCATAAAAAATGTTCCCGGGTTTCCCGATGATCCGCCAACATAGAAATCATCATAACCGTTTTTGTCGATATCGCCTACAGAAATGCCGGGGCCGTAGGGGCTGAGGTTATGAGTTAGGTTCGGTTTTTTATTTTAATCAAAAAAATAATCCTCAACGGGTTTGTATAGAATTCTATAACGACGGGATGCATCCTTAAATATCGACGGGGGCGGCACTTGATTTGCATGACTGCTCACAGCCTCTTTCCAGGAAACACTAATGGTTTGATCGGTATTAATATTTGTCAATAACTGTTCTTTATTATCCGTCCATCGTATCCTGAAGGAATCGATTTTAGTAACGGCCCCGACCCCGAAATGTACCCTGGCATCATCTGTAGAAAGATAACCACGGACTGGCTGGTGTTCATAGTATTGTTGTTTGTTTCCTGCATAATAAATGCGGATATTTACGCCTATACCTTGTGTATTAAGTTCGTTGCCTATAATGCTAACCGCCAGGTAGTGCCCGGTTTTATTGCCTAACTTATTTTCATAAACAAAGGCATTTTCGTTGATATTATTTATTACGATATCAAGGTCGCCATCATTATCGAGGTCACCATATGCCGCGCCATTTGAAAAAGAAGATTGTGTAAATCCCCATGCTGCGGAATGGTTCTCAAACTGGGATCCACCCATATTCTTAAAGGCATAATTCGGAATTCTTACTACCGGAAGCGAGTCGACCAATGCAAGCGAAAAATTCCCTGCGCCTGCACCCTGGCCATTATCATAAGAAATATAATCCAGGTCGGTTACATCTCTTGGAAGACCATTGGTAATTACCAGGTCGCGAAAGCCATCATTGTCAAAATCAGCTACCAGCGGGCACCAGCTCCAGTCGGTTTGGTGCATGCCAGACATGATAGATAGGTCGCTAAATATTGGATGCCCGTTGCCGGTATTACCATTATTTATTTGAAAGGTGTTACGTATATATTGGTGTTCATAACCGAATTTTGCGGAGTTGGTATAATTATAATATTCGTTTCCCCCCAGCATCCGCTTTTTACGCATATTATCTTCGGGAAGCATTTCGAGGGATATCAAATCATTACGCCCGTCATTATTTATATCTACCACATCTGTGCCCATTGCGTTCCAGCCGGTATGCTTAAAATATTCCTGAAGCCGGTTGGTAAAGGTGCCATCTTTATTATTGATGTACAACAGGTCATTGGAAACAAAATCATTTGCAACATATACATCGGGCCAGCCATCCTGGTTGAAATCAGAGATACAGGCAGCATGCCCCCAACCTTCAAATAAGATTCCGGATTCACGGGATACATTTGTAAAAGTGTGGTTGTCATTATTGCGGTAGAGCCGGTCGGTATTCAATGCAGTGCCGTCTGTCACTTTAGGCCTGAACCTGATCGGTGTTTTAGGATCGTTTAATTCATTTGTAACCAGGTAAAGGTCAAGATCACCATCTTTGTCATAATCGAAAAAATACCCCTGGGTGCTAAAACCTGTATCAGCTAAACCATATGCCTCCGCTTCTTCTTTAAAAAAAGGAATACCGCTTTCATTATTGCCCTGGTTGATATACAATAAATTTGTTCGCAACGGGATTTCTTTTCTAAAAGAAGCGCACACATAAATATCCAGCCATCCGTCACCATTTATATCCACTACGGATACACCTGTACACCACCTTCCCTCCCCGGTAACGCCCGCAGGGGAAGTAATATCCTGGAATTGCATTGCTCCTTTATTCAGGTATAATTTATTGGCCACCATATTTGCAGCGAAATAAATATCTACCAATCCATCCTTATTGAAATCTCCCATACCCACTCCGCCTCCATTGTAAATGTTTGCCTGGTTGAGGATGTTGAGCGTGTCACTTTCAAATATCATATTTTTAAAATCAATACCTGTTTGCAATGGAGTACGTAAGCTGAACAGGGTAGTGGCATCGGATTGAGCTGAACCGGGAAATCCATTGGTTAGCAAAAAAAACAGGAAAATCACAAGCAATTTCGTTTCAGTTAAGGTCATAACACCAGCTTTAAAGGACACAAATTAATATTTATTCAGGATATTTATTAGTGTATGGTGAATCATATCAAAACCTATTCAGTATGTTTCAAATACCGGCGACGGCCTTGCTGAGCGATTTAGATCCATGGTATCGTTTGATAATATTTATTAACTTCAACCGTAGATCAGTTAAAGGTAATCAATGAGTAAATCAGCAATTACCGAAATTATGATCACAGAATTTGCTTTCTTTAGTTGTCATCAAAAATAATATTATGAACGATCTTCAATTGCCTTTGCTACATGAATATATCGCACTCGATCCCTTGCAGGTAGAAAGTTTCAGGGCGAATGGCCACACATTGATTAAGGGGGTTTTAACGCCGGACGAGGTGCCCGTTTACCGGGATGTAATCAATGAAGCCGCATATGCTTTTAATACGGAAAAAAGAGCACTTGCGGAAAGGGATACTTACGGGAAGGCATTTTTGCAGGTTATGAACTTGTGGGAAGTGGATGAAAAAGTAAAACAATTTACACTGGCAAAAAGGTTTGCAAAGATTGCAACGGAGCTGCTTGGTGTAGAAAATGTGCGGCTATATCATGACCAGGCATTGTATAAGGAGCCAGCGGGAGGTTTTACACCCTGGCACCAGGACCAGTATTACTGGCCGCTGGATACGACCAAAACGGTTACTATGTGGATGCCGCTGATCGATATCAATGAAGACATGGGCATGTTAACATTTGCCTCTACATCACACAAGGCCGGGTTTGTTGGTAATCTTGCGATATCAGATGAATCGGAGGCCTTATTGGAAAAACATATAAAAGATAAAAGTTACCCGGTTGGCCGGCCAAAAACCATGAAGGCCGGCGATGCCACCTGGCATTATGGATGGACATTGCACACAGCACCGGGAAACTCATCCGCAGATATAACAAGGGAAGTTATGACGGTGATCTATTTTGCTGACGGCGCTCGTGTAATCAAGCCTCAAAACGAACACCAGGAGAATGACCGGAAACGGTGGCTGGACAGCGAATTGCCAGGAAATTTGGCGGCTTCCTCCCTCAACCCATTGATATTATAATGGCCGTAATTTTATGGTGAGGTCGATGGAAGACCTGCCAGTTAAAATAAACGTGACTGGCACGCCCGCTAACGTTAGTGATTCGGCCGAAGTCATTACCATCTATATGA
>JBBJMD010000269.1:0-4288 GCA_037719925.1 Ferruginibacter sp. | reverse complement strand
CCTGTATTGATAAATGGTGATTTTTTAAGAAGATACAAGAATAATAAATATTACAGGAATGATACCCAGCCTGCCATCGGGTACATGTTAAGCGGCATTCTTTTAATGATGGCCTTTTTCACCGCAGCCAATTACTTTCAAAGTAAAAAAAAGGAATTTCTTTATAATTGCTGTTATTCGGTTTGTATGTTCGCCCTCGTTTTTTTAAATACCTTCCTCGACAGGAAAAGTGGGATGTTAAGCAGCTTGTTCAATGAATACCTGGATTTCATGTTGCTGATGTCAGGCACTATATTTTACATTGCTTTTACGAGAAAATTCCTTGATACCAGAGCAAATTACCCGTTGTTAAATAAAATATTCTTCACAGAAGAGAACTTCCTCCTCATCATACTGGGTTGTTTTACATTCATCGTATTTTTTACTAATAATTTTTATTTACAGAAGGCCATTGAAAACGGTATGAAATTCATCGTACTGATCATTGGCATCGTTTACATCGCGATCGCATTATCGCAAAGGAATAAGTTAATGAATTACCTCGCCATCGGTAACGCTATCCTTATTCTTTTTTCCCTTATCTCATTCTACATGATCCTTTTCCAACATAGAACAAGTAATATTTTTACCAACTCGATGCTTTATTATGAAATCGGGATCGTGTTTGAACTCATCTCTTTCTTATTGGGACTTGCCTATAAAAACAGGGTTGAATTAATTGAGAAGATCAAGGAACAGGAATCCTTAAAGCTGGAAGCCGAAAAACTGTCTTATGAAACCAAACTGGCGGTGCTGAATGCCCAGCAGCAAGAGCGGAACCGCATTAGTGCCGATATGCACGACGACCTGGGTGCTGGTGTCACAGCCATCCGGTTATACAGCGAGCTGGCTAAACAACGGATAGGAAAAGAAGCGGTTCCCGAGATAGAAAAAATATCTTCTTCTGCAAATGAATTGCTTAATAATATGAATGCGATCATCTGGACGATGAGCAGCAGCAATGATTCCCTGGACAATATGGTTGCATATATTAGAAGTTATGCGCTGGAATATTTTGAGAATACAGGTATCGATTGCCAGATACAATTGGAAGAAGATATTCCGAACATTGCGGTTAGCGGGGAAATAAGGCGAAACGTTTACCTGGTGGTAAAAGAAGCCCTCAATAATGTATTAAAACACTCCGGTGCAACAAGCGTTTGTATTACCTTAAAAAAAGAAGCCGGTGGTTTATCGCTTTATATTCATGACAATGGCTCAGGCATCAACTTCGATAAATTACGCAGGTTTGGCAACGGGCTGATTAATATGAAAAAAAGAATGGACAAATCGAATATACTTTTCACCATAGAAAATAAGAACGGCACGTTGATAACCTTGCACCGGAAAATAACACTTTAAATTTTAATGGTTACACCCATCGCCAATAAGATCCATCCCCCGATCAAACATAATCCACCTATGGGCGTAATGGCGCCTAACCATTTAAAACCCTGCTGACCGGCTGCTTCCAATAATGTTAACAGGTACAAAGAACCACTAAATATCAACAGGCCATAGAAAAATAAACGGCCTGACCAAAGCAGGTAACTATTCGGGTATTCCTTAAATAAAATGCCTACGGCTAACAACGCGAAAACATGATAAATATGGTACCGGACCGCCGTTTCAAAAACGGCGAGGTATTTATCGGTTAGTACTTGTTTCAAGGCGTGGGCTCCGAAGGCTCCGGCCATCACTGCGAGTGCGCCCAGCCAGGCGGCTGATTTCAAAAAAAATGTTTGCATATAATGAACTATTATTTACAGCCTGACAACATTCGGGCAAAAGATTCTTTGGTTACCATTGCCGATTGTACGGTAATATGTGCCTGTGTGTAAAATGGTTTTCTTTCCATTATTTTTTGTTCGATAAATAACTGTAATGCAGTATTGTTTAATTCTTTCACCAGCGGGCGTTTTTCCTGCTCCGTGCTTAACCTTTGGATTATTTCCTTGGGTGTGCCCTCCAGGTAAATAGTGGTGCCATGATCATTCATCCATTTCATATTGTCAAAAAAACAAGGAGTACCGCCGCCGGAGGCAATGATTGTATTGCGAAATGCCGCACAATCCCTTAAGGCCCCAGCTTCCGCTTTTCTAAAGTAATCTTCACCTTTTGCTTCGAAAATCCCGCTGATTGTAATTCCTTCTTTTTTTTCGATTAGGTCATCAAGGTCAACAAAGGAAAGGTTATTTTTTAAGGCCCATATTTTTCCCCAATGTGTTTTCCCGCTACCCATAAATCCAATGAGAAAAAAATTGCTGCCACTCGAGGCGCTACCATCTGGCATGATATAATCTTTATGCAAAGAAAGCCAATAAAAAATAATGTGCAGCAATTTCACAGAGAGACGCAGCGGAGCAATGATGCATAGGAAGTAATAAGATAATAACTCAAATACATTTCATGGATTATTAATATCAACAACCAGCTATATATAAATGAAAGATAACAATTCTCCGTCTGCTCCGCTGCTTCTTTGCGGGAAATATGTTGTGTGAAATATGGGGATTATTTCTTTTTGAAGTCACCCCTTTTCCACGACTGGATAAATTCATTCCAGGCGAAAGGGTTGAATATGTTCATAGGAGGTATTTGCCCTGAGTAGTACGTTTTTGCGGCCTGCTGGGTGAGGTACCGGCCGGCAGCTTCTTTGCCATCTGTGGGTAAAGTGGCCATCAGGATCCTTCTTTTTCCTTCGTCATTATTTTTGCGGGCAATTTCCAGTTGATCATCCGGTACAACTGTATTGATAAAATCTCTTTCAAATTGCTCCCTGGAAGGACGTGATTTTATAATGGTGGCCGCAAGATAGACGGTATCATTTACCATCAATTGTAAAATGCTGTACTGGCTGCCTTCGATATCTTTTGGAATAGTGACTACTTTAGGTTTGTATCCCACACTGGAAAATTCTACCATATCACCCTTTAAGGCCACGATGCTAAAAACTCCCTGGTCATTGGTAATGGTTCCCCTGGAGGTACCTTTCACGGTAACACTCACCGATGGGACTGCTTTAAGGCTGTCTGCTGTCATCACCACACCGTACAACTGCACAACAGAATCTTTAAATGATTCAAACTGTGCTTTGGCTAATGAAGGAACAAGGAAAAAAGAGGCAAAAAGAAGATATAGTATAAGTTTATTCATGTACTCAACCCTGTTTATAATTAAATGATCTGCTGGTGCACAGGAGAAACGGCAAACGTTACGCCAAAGCAAAAGTATTTTAAATCAACCTTGTTGCTGAGTATCAAAAATAACAACATTCCTCAATTAATAAACAAAGTAAGGTCTTCAATGTTTAATTTTGCGGCTCAGGTAGTTTTTTAACAAATAATTGAACCATGACAAATGAAGATATACTCAAGGCTTTGAGTAACGTGCAGGAACCGGATTTAGGGAAAGACCTGGTGACGCTTAACATGGTAAAAGATATCGCCATAGTTGATAAAAAAGTGTCCTTTACAGTGGTACTAACGACACCTGCCTGCCCGCTGAAAGATATGATCATGACGGCCTGTATCAATGCGGTCAAATTATTGGTAGATAAGGAGGCACTGGTAACGGTAAACTTCACGAGCAATACGACCAGCAACCGGAAAGATCCAAAAACTATTTTAAAAGGCGTAAAAAATATTATCGCGATTGTAAGCGGAAAAGGCGGTGTTGGTAAAAGCACCGTGTCGGCCAACCTGGCACTGGCCCTGGCGGATGGGGGTGCAAAAGTCGGATTGATGGATGCTGATATCTACGGGCCAAGCCAGCATATCATGTTTGGCGTGCGTGGAGAGCGGCCAATGATGAGAGACGTAGATGGAAAAGGCCTGATTGTTCCGATTGAAAAATTTGGTATCAGGATGATGAGCATTGGGTTGCTGGTTGATGAAAAGCAGGCTGTGGTATGGCGCGGGCCGATGGTAAGCAGTGCCATCCGGCAATTTGTGAGCGAAGTGGATTGGGGCGAACTGGATTATCTTATTATTGATATGCCTCCCGGTACAGGCGATATCCATTTAACAGTTGTTCAGACCGTGCCTGTTACAGGAGTGATCGTTGTAACAACTCCCCAGCTGGTCGCCCTGGCAGATGCAAAAAAAGGTATTGCAATGTTTGGGCAGGCGCAGTTAAAAGTACCGATCATCGGGCTGGTGGAAAATATGAGCTATTTTACTCCCGCGGAATTGCCCGGAAATAAATATTATATTTTTGGTAAGCAGGGGGGGAAAAACCTGGCAGACGA
>JBBJMD010000268.1:0-4303 GCA_037719925.1 Ferruginibacter sp. | reverse complement strand
ATCAATGCGATAAAATTCCGCAAAAAAGATACGGTTCCCGAGATCGCAATCAGTGCTAAAAAAATAGATGGCCATTGGGAATTTATGTTCGCCGACAATGGCATCGGCATAGAAGGAACAAATAGTGAAAGGATATTCGATATGTTTCAGCGGTTGAATACCCAAACAGAATATGCGGGCTCCGGTATTGGATTGTCGCATTGTAAAAAAATTGTTGAACTGCACCAGGGAAAGATATGGGTGAAATCTGAACTGGGCGAAGGCAGTGTTTTCCATTTTACCATTCCAGAAAAAAATATTCTATGAAGCGACAATTGAACTGCGTCATGATGATCGATGATGATGAACCAACGAATTATTTCAATTCGATACTTTTTGAAGCGGCCAACTGTACGCGTCACCTTGAGATAATCGATGGTGGTAAAAAGGCGCTTGATTACCTGCAGAATGCTGAAACCGGGCAAAACAACTTCGTGTTGCCGGATCTTGTGTTCCTCGACATTAATATGCCGGGAATGAATGGCTGGGAATTTTTAGAAGAATATGAAAAACTCGCACATAGCGGCCACCGGAAGCCTGTTATCATCATGCTAAGCACGTCTCAAAGTTCTAATGACACAAAGAAAGCGAATAGCAATCCACAGATTGACGGCTTCGAAAATAAACCCCTTACTATCGGAATGATCGATCGTATCATTGGGCGATACTTCAATATCGCGGGATAATATTTTCAAAAGGCCTGTTTTACATAAATAGTATTTGAAACTATCATCATTGGTTAATAACTTTAGCGCTAAATATTTATTTATGCTTAAAAAGTTGTTTTCACTTTTGCTATGCACCCTATCGGCGGGCACTTTTTTATTTGCGCAATCAGCGGACGGAAAAGAGGTCGAAGGCCGTGTAGAATCGTTGCGTATGGCAATGATAGGCGCGGATACAACAGGCCTGGCGGCTTTAACTGCCGACGAACTGAGCTACGGTCATTCGAGCGGCCTTGTTGAAAACAAATCGGCGTTTATTGATCAATTTATTACTGGTAAGACCATCTTCAAAACCATCAGCCTTTCAGAGCAAACCATAAAAGTTTCAGGTGATGTTGCTATTGCTAGACACCGGCTTACAGGCGATACCTATAACAATAATTTGCCTGGCAAAGTAGATATCCTGATATTGATGGTTTGGCAAAAACAAAAAGGCGAATGGAAATTGCTGGCAAGGCAGGCAGCAAAACTCCCTGTTGCCCCTTAGTAATTCTTCGCCATCAATTTCCAGGGATAATAATTTTATTCGTGTATGCTTAACCGCTATCCGGATAAAATTCACTAATAAAACTGACCCTTTACCTCTTATTTTTAACTGAGTTGAGAATTATAACAGCCTGTTTATCGCTTTTCTCATAAATAAAAATAAATCTTGCAATATGAAATATTCAAGAAGCGAGTTCCTTAAATTATCGGGGCTTGGCATTACAGGAGTTGGAGCAAAGGCAGGCAGCAAGGGGTTTTCTGAATCCAGGCCATTGGGGGATTTTAAGGCGAATTTTGGATTAACTTCCTACACGCTCAGGAATTTCAGTCTCGATGACACCATTAAAATGTCGCTCCGGCTGGGCCTTACCCATATTTCCTTAAAGGCAATGCACATGCCCTTGGAAAGTTCAGCAGAGGAGATCAGGAAGATCGCAGAAAAAATCAGGGCCGCCGGGTTACAATTATATGGAGCCGGTGTTATTTACATGAAAACGCCACAGGAAGTGGAAAATGTTTTCACATATGCGGTAAATGCAGGCCTTACAATGATCATCGGCGTACCAAACCACGAATTATTACCGCTGGTAAATGAGAAAGTTAAAAGCACGAATATCATATTATCTATACACAATCATGGCCCAGGCGATAAATTATATTCAAGCCCGGCTGATGTATATGGTAAGATAAAAGATCTTGATAAAAGGATTGGTATGTGCATAGACATCGGACATGTACAACGCATCGGGCTTGATCCTTCCACCATGCTTGAAAAATATAAGGACCGCCTGTATGATATGCATATGAAAGACGTAAGTAAAGAAGGTGAAGCCGATTCCGCGATTGAAGTGGGCCGGGGTATCATTGATATTCCCAAGGTGATCAGAACGCTGAAAAAAATCAATTACCAGGGTATTATGGCCTTTGAATTTGAGAAAGACGGTAATGACCCGCTCCCCGGGTTAGCTGAATCTGTTGGATATGTACACGGTGTTGTAAAAGCATTAAAGACCAGGTAAAATAGTATACCGGTATGAAAAAAATCAACTGGGGAATTATTGGTTGCGGTGATGTGACAGAATTGAAAAGCGGACCAGCATTTAATAAAGTGCCAGGTTCCGCACTGGTAGCGGTAATGCGCCGGGATGCGGCCAAAGCAGCTGATTACGCAAGCCGCCATAATGTTCCCAGGTGGTATGATAACGCCACGCAACTCATAAATGACCCGGAAGTAAACGCCGTGTATGTTGCCACACCGCCTTCCTCACATGAAAACTACACCATTGCGGCATTGAATGCCGGCAAGCCCGTGTATGTAGAAAAACCTATGGCCATTAACTATTTGGCTGCATGCAAAATGGCGCGAACTGCAGCGTCAAAAGATCTCCCATTGGCCGTGGCGCATTACCGGCGCGAGCAGCCACGCTTTAAAAAAATAAAACAACTTTTAGCTGAAAATGCTATTGGTGATGTACTTCTGGCGCGGCTGGAATTAACCAAGCCCGCACTTACCAAAGAAGAAATGTTGGATCCAATGATCGCCTGGCGCGTGAACCCGGTTATTTCCGGGGGAGGGCTTTTTCATGATCTGGCACCTCATCAGCTTGACCTGATGTATTATTTCTTTGGCGCAGTTCAAAAAGTAACAGGCCTGGCTGCGAACCAGGGCGGAGCCTATTCTTCCGATGATATGGTGACAGGTAATTTGCTGTTTAAAAATGGTACAGCGTTTATTGGTTCCTGGTGTTTTAATGCCGCTCCGGAAACATCGAACGACAGGGTTGAATTAATCGGCACGGCCGGAAAAATAAGCTTTAGTGTTTTTAGCGAACACACTATAACCGTTACAGCGAATGGTAGAACAGACACCCTTGGTTTTGATCCGTTACCTCACGTGCAGGAACCCATGATAGCAGCAGTCGTAGCATTCTTTTTAAATGGAGGTACAAATCCATGCAGTGGCGAAGAAGGTGCGGAAGTATTACGCTTAATAGAAGAGATCGTTAAAAAATAAATTTAAATAAGCTTTCCTTTGGGTAAGCATTGCATTCATTCTGCTTTATACCTGGTAGTGTTTGATGCCCTTATGATCAATCTTATTTCTTCCGGTTAGGTATTCTTAGCCTTTACAAATAGAGTGTACCGGTCGTAAAACTTTTTGGTAAAATATGCAACGGGAAGCCCAATGCATATAATCAGTATGAAGGCATTTTTGGATGCTGCAATAAAATTTATGGGGATAAACGGCGTTTGTAATGCAGATAATGGCAACAGGATCATATTGGTGACTGCCCAAACAAACAGGCCATATAAAACTGCACTTAACAAAACATTTTTTTGTAACAATTTTATGCCTGGATAAATAAAAAAATATAAGATGGTAAAACTAACGGCAATCAGGTAATGAAAGAATAATCCCCACAGATTGTAGCCAAGGCTCCCATTCATCGCAACTTTGCCAAAAGCACCCGAAGCAATATATTCAAGTATTTTGTATGGAAATTGCCCGAAGGTGATCATGTGGTTGACGATCGCGCCGGCAAGGTCTAAGGTTCCCGCCAGTATGCCCGTTTTAAATGCATACCTGAGAAAATTTTTTGAAGCAGGCATAATCAATTATTTATTTAAAGTTAACCCTGGTTACTCTCCCAACATATTTTATGGCAAGTTAAGAATCTGCAAGTGAATTTAAGGTTTTATAAAATATTTAAGACGGGGAATTTCTATGTCACGAGGCAGGTTGAGTAAGTAAGTACAAAAAGAAAATATCGCCCCGAAGGGGCTTATCGTTATGAAAGGTCAGCATGTTACCAAAATGCCAGCCCTATGGGCTTTGTAAATCCTACATTATTTAAAAAATACAAAAGGAAAATATCGCTCCTAAGGGGTTTCCGTTCTGAAAAATCAGTATGTTACCAAAATGCCAGCCCTATGGACTTTGTAAATCTTCCATCACGCTAAAAATAGATAAAGGAAAATATCGTCCCAAGGTGCTTCTTGTTATGAAAATCTGTATGTTACCAAAATGCCGGACCAATGGGCTTTGTAATGTT
>JBBJMD010000092.1:0-15664 GCA_037719925.1 Ferruginibacter sp. | reverse complement strand
CGAATGTATTCTATTGTCATAATTTCTGATATTGTAAGATTACCAAACTGCAATTATACGAGAAAATCCACCTGTTGCTTTTCCTACTTTTGGTGCTCCAATAATAACAGTCGCACCTGTTTTAGGAATTTTATTTAAGTTTGCTACACATTCTACACCCCATTTGCCTGCTGTAAAAAGTGTTTTGTGTCCTGTATAATTTTCATCAATGCCTGGGTCAAATGACAAACCATCAACACCAATACCTGCTATATTTCTTTTTATTACTAAAAACTTTATAGCTTCGTTTGAAAATCCGGGATAATGTTTCACTTGCTTATTATCCAAACCAACAAATAAAGAATCTTTTAGATGCTTTTCCCAACCTGAATACATCATTACACAAGAGTGGTCGGGAATTTTACCATATTTTTTTTCAAACAAATTGATGTCCTCAACTGTCAACTCCGCATCACTACTTTCTGATGCTTTTTTTTCAATGTCAATGACAACAACGGGTACAATCAAATCTTTTAAATCAATTTGGTCGAGTGATTTTTGATTTGCAATAAAATGATTAGGAGCATCGGTGTGTGTGCCTAAATGTTCGTGAATTTTCCAGGAATTTGCCTCCACTCCGTTTTTATCCAGAGTTGCCATTGGAATTAGTTCAAATGGATAAGTCAGCTTTCGTACAGGGATAAAAGGAAAATCAGAATTGAGTGTATGCGTCAGATCCACAATGTTGTCAATGTGAATAACGCTACCTGTATCTTTTTTCTGTTGATTGCAACCAACTGAAAAAATTAACAGAACAGTAAAAAGGCTTAGTTTTAATTTGTTCATATTAATTGTCATTTGGAGTGTAAGGTCCGCCTGTTTCACCCCAACCCCATTTGGGCATTGGTTCACTTTCGGCCATCGGATTTTCTGTTAATTGCGAATTAATAATTGCAAGCCTTGTTCCCCATTCAATATATCCAACAAAGGCGGAACGAAATTCAGGGTCGCTTTTTAAACCGACTTCGTCTGCCGTTTCAAGTAAAAGATGAACCCAACGTTGCCGTTTTTGTTCTGTCAGCATTTTACCAATATGTTCCCCTATCATTTTGGAATGACTGCCATTATCTTGTGTTGTGTAAAGTTTTGGACCTCCAAAAACTTCGGCTACAAAATGAGAAACGTGTTCGACATGCTCTGGCGACATATTTTTAAACACTTCTTTTAATAAGTCGTCTTTTAAAACCTTATCGTAAAACTTGCCAAACATGATTTCAAAAGTTTGAAGATCACCTGTCCATTCATATAAAGGAGGTATGGTTTTCATTTTAAATAATTACAAGTTTGTCTTGTTGAAAGTTCCTGTTATAATGACCACTAACGTCACTCCGCTAGCATATAGTTGCGGCATGGTGATCAGCGTATTTTCTGCAAGTTAAAATATTCCTGGAAGAACAATGTTGCGGTTTGCAAAATGCAACAATGGCCGCTAGCCAGTGTTAGCGGTCCGTTGTAAATTTTACCGGTGTTCCCGTTTATATTTCAACATTTGTATTTTGTCATTTTTTTGTCGGCTCATAGTAAAGCGTTATTGCTCCAGAACTGAAGGTTTTTGTCTTTAAGAGTTTAAGAATAATCCTATCAGTTATATTTTTAAATAATGGCAATCCGTTTCCTGCAATAACCGGGTGAATGCAGAGTTGGTATTCATCAATTAAGTCAAGTTTTGTTAAAGCAACTATTAAACCCGGACTGCCAACTAAAATGTCTTTACCCGCTTTTTGCTTTATTTCTAAAACTTCTTCTTTGATGCTTCCCTTTGCCAACTTTGCAGTTTTCCATTCTACTTTTGTCAGCGTATGGGAAAAAACAATTTTTGAAATGTTGTCTATCGCTAATGCAAATTCGTCCATTGGTATAATTCCAGTAGGATTTTTTACCACAGTTTGCCAATATTCCATAAGTTGAAATGTTATCCTGCCGTAAAATATGGTGTCCGCACTATTTAATAGCTCTGTATAATGTTGATGTAATTCATCATCCGCAATTATTGACGTGTGGTCGCAAAACCCGTCAAGTGTCATATTGATAGCTGCAATTAGTTTTCTCATATTTGTTGTTTAATTTTCTGTCATTTTGATTGCCTGCGGTATGCTGTCGTAAAATAACCGCTATCACCAGTTTGCGAATTTGCCAGGCAGGCCATATATCTTCAACTTTTTCGAAATCCAGAACGATCGCTTTTTTTTAAGCCTGGAGCAATTAGCGATGGCTAATTAACAATCCTTTTTTCACCTTTTTTATTGGTTATTTCAATACTTGCCACCTGCTCACCTGCAATAATAAAGGGCGCAGACTGAGATAAAAATGATCCGCCGGTATATAATTCTTCCTTCCGTTTTTTTCCATTTTTTAAAGTATAAGTCCAGTACCTGTCACCGGGTAACAAGGAAATAATTTTCTGTTTGTTCCTGCTCCCGAAGATTTTTAAAGGTCCGTTATTCTGTGACGCAGCTAATAAATAATTACCCGCAGGCCCGCGTAATTTTATTAAAGCTTTTCCATCACCCGGTATGTATATTCCGCTTTGTAAAATAGAAAGCGGTGAAAAATTTCATTTGCCATCACCCAACATTACAAGGCCGTTTAAAGCATCGTACCTGCCATTGCTCACTTCGGTCCCGAAATCATTTCCATTAACAGCCACGTCAAGATTGCCGTCCTGGTTAAAGTCATCCGTTGTCATTCCGTAAAGCGGCGCCAATTGTGCCATCACTGGTAAGGCATGTAACTTGAATTTACTATTGCCCAGGTTTTCGATATAGCTGTTGTCAAAATTATTCGCCTGTAATTTTAATGCATTCGTTAATTCATCTTTACTAAAAACTTCATAGATCGTTGCTTTGCCAAATTCTTTATAGGTAAGAAATTTCTTTTTAAGCGCCGGAATTTGTTCTACCTGGTCGTCCCTGGTTTGTGCAGGAAATTCGAGCTTCACTCCTTTTTCGCCGGGGAGGTATACGGTGGTGACGATATCAAGCGAGCCGTTCTTATCAAAATCTTTGGCATAAATAGTTACAGGGTTATCGTGGCTGGCACGATAGAATGAATTCTTCCCTAAATTTCCGGCGAGGTAATCGATATCCCCGTCGTTATCAAAATCGCCGGCGGTAATACTGTTCCACCATCCTGTCTCATTATTTATCCCAGATGCCGCTGAGATATTTGACAATTTACCCTGCTGATTTTTAAAGAATTGTATAGGCATCCATTCTACCGCGATAATAAGGTCGGTCCACCCGTCATTATCAAAATCTGTCCAAAGGGCATCACAGGTAAGGCCGATATTTTTTAAGCCCGGGGCTATTTCATTGGTGATATCAACAAATTGAACCCTACCGTTTTTTGAATCGTTGCGGTAAATAAAACTGCTCACGGGAGATGGATATTTTCCGGGCAGAACCCGTCCACCAATAAACAGGTCAAGGTCATTATCATTATCGATATCCATTGCTTTCACACAACTTTTACTTGTGTGGTTTTGAGGCAAAGCAGCCTCATCCAGCATAAAATTTCCTTTACCATCATTGGTAAAAAAACGGTCCTGGTAATTTTTTGTACCAGCGGCAAACTGGTTGCTTCCGCTGGCCATGTACAGGTCTAAGTCGCCATCGTTGTCTGCATCCAATAACAAGGTGCCCAGGTTTTCAGGCCGGCGTACATCCTTTCCAATCAGGAGTGGCATCGCCCTGGTAATAAATTTTCCATCGTTTTGCTGCAATAAAATATTCGCGGGAAAATCACCTGTTCCACTGACTATAATATCATCCAGCCCGTTCCCATCAATATCCCCGGATGCAAGCGCTGGCCCATAAGCGGATAATTTATGTGGCAATAAACGCTGTTCATTAAAGTCAATAAAGTCGGGGTCCCTGCTGATATAGTTTACCCCAACGGCTTGGGTGAGGTCGGAAAACATGCTGGTACCGGGGTCATTAAATACATTGGATGCTGCCGGCAAATTCGCATGGGCGATATCTACTTTTACCAACTGGCTGGTTGCCACACGTTGCATTACCTGCTTTTTACCATTGTTCCACTTTATCACTACCGAATCAATGATCTTTACGGTATCCATTCCAAAAAAAGCTTTATTATCCACGGTAGAGAGGTATCCACGATAGGGGGAATTTTCATACGCCTGCATGTTATTACCATAATATACCGATACCACCGCGCCGATACCGTTTATATTGCCTGCTTCACCTTTAAATTGCACGGACAGGTAATTTTTTGTCTTCTCATCTTTGCTGTTCGTATTATTTTTATATACAAATGCTTCTTCATTTATATTGTTGATCACATAATCGAGGTCGCCATCATTGTCAAGATCGGTATATACGGCACCATTTGAAAAAGAGACTCTTCCCATTCCCCATTGATCTGTTACTTTTTCAAATTTCAGGTTTCCTGAATTCCGAAATGCATAGTTGGCAACTTTGATCTGTGGCATCTGGTCTATAAGGAATTCCTTTGATGCAATATTATTGGACCTTTGCCTGAATGCCCCAAAGTCGTGATCAGTTACATCCCTGGGATAACCATTGGTGATTATGATATCCCTGTTCCCATCATTATCAAAGTCAGCGATCGATGGGTTCCAGCTCCAGTCTGTTTCCGCTACGCCTGCCAGGAAACCGATGTCACTAAATACGGGATTTCCGATACTGTCTCCTGCATTTAATACCGGCCCCTGGTTAAGCTGAAGTGTGTTACGGACATATTGCAGCATATATTTTCCATCTATCATATTTTGATAGATGTAATAATTGTTCCCATTCATGTTTTTCTTTTTACGGAAATTGTCCTCGGGATTCATATCTACGGCAATAATGTCTGGCAAGCCGTCATTATTTATATCAGCAATATCATTACCCATTGCGTTTTGCGAAGTATGCTTTACCAGGTGCTTCAGCTTTTCATTAAAACCGCCGTTGCGGTTATTCATGTACAAATGATCACTTCCATAAAAATCGTTGGTGACATAAATATCTTTCCATCCGTCCTGGTCAATATCTGCAACGCCGATCCCGAGACCGTAACCATGGTGCGCAATGCCTGCCTGGGCAGAAACATCAGTAAATAAGGGGTGTTTTAAATTTTCGTTCCAATCATTCCTGAAGAGTTTATCAAAATCATCCTTGCTGGTATCCCCTATATTATTATTACTGACAAATTGGGTGGCATCCCGCTGGGTAAGCCTCGTAGTCACGAGGTACATATCCAGGTCGCCGTCGTTATCATAATCGAGGAAAGCTGCCTGTACCGCAAAGCTTGTATCTGCCAGGTTATACTCTTTTGCCATTTCCCTGAAAGTTGGAACACCGTCTTTATTAACGCCCTGGTTGATATAAAAAAGGCTTTTTCTCAGATCCGGATTTTTCCTGATCGTAGCACAAACGTAAATATCTGCCAGGCCATCATTGTTAATATCCACCACGGACGCAGCATTGCACCATCTCCCTTCCCCTGTTACCCCTGCCTTTACGGTGATATCCTCAAATGCGAGACCTCCTTTATTCAGGTAAAGTTTATTGGAGGTTGTACTCGCTGTAAAATAAAGGTCGGGCAGGCCATCATTATTAAAATCGCCAACGGCAATTCCTCCACCATTATAGAGGAATTCAAGGTCTATGGGATTGATGGAATCATTTTCGGTAACGATATTATTGAATGTAATACCCGTGTGGGATGAGTCCATTTTCTGAAAAAGAGTGGTGCGACTGTTGCAGGCAGCCAAACCGCAAACCAGGCAAAATAGAACAGCAATTTTTCTCATAATATTCTTGTATGACATTGTTCAGCGCTTCGTTACAAATCCTTAAATGAACAGCAGTGACAGATCAATTAAAAAATAATCAGAAATGGGGGCTGCAATTCTTTTTATAATCGCGACAGGTGGGCAAATAAACACCAAATATCGGTAATGAAGCATAATTATTAATACAATAATATGCCGATGGCAAGCGGCAAACAGTTTGGTAATGAATTGAGAAGGACAGTTTGGTGGCTGAATGCCTTTTAAAAAAAGTATAGTAATAACCGATTCCGGATGCGTGTAAACACAGTATAAGGAATACCATAACCTTGGTCCAATTGAAGGGCCGGCAATTGCTGCACATTTGTGGGCCACGCATTTACAACTTTTTACGGAGTGAAGAATATCTGAGAGGTACGTTTTTGGATTTGCGTTTGTTATTATATAGGCTGTTTGCCGCAATTTCCTGACAACATCTTATTTTTTATAAACCTGGTATAGTAAATATTTAATTGGGAAAAGATTTCTTTTGATTAATTTTAATTTGCCAAACGAGCTATGCCAGAAGATAAGCTATATGAAATAAGAAAACTGCTATTACAGGTAGGTGAAGCGGATGAAGATGCCTTTCGCGCCATATTTTATTTCTATAAAGAACGTTTTTACTCCACTGCTTTAAAAATAACACATTCAGAAGATATCGCGGAAGAGATCGTTCAGGAAGTATTTATCAGCCTTTGGATAAAACGCAAACAGGTAGCATCAGCCGCCAATCCGGAGGGCTATTTTTTTACGATGCTCAATAATAGCATTTACGCGCATTTCAGGAAGCTGGCGCTCGAAAAAGCAATGAAAAAAAAGGTAGTGGAGCAAACCCCCCACAATGAAGGAAGCCCGGTTGAAGAGATGCTGCTTGCAAAAGAAAAAATGGAAATGCTTGAAGCGGTAATCAGCCAGCTGCCAGCCCAGCAGCGGATCGTATATAAATTGAGCAGCCAGCAAGGATTAAGCCGGGAGCAGATTTACCAGCTCCACATCTCACCTCATACGGTAAAAAATCATTTGCAGCAAGCCATCAGGTTTATTCGTACCTATTATAAAGCTGGAGCCTCGGCAATTGTTTGGTTATCCACCTGGCATGTCCTTTAATCTTCCAAAAATATTTTTTTGCGGGTAGTACATTTCACCGTCCTCACGCATCTTTATATGTCTGCGTATACCACCATTTCATTTTTATAAGACAATACAACGATGCCGTTAGCTAAAGAAAGGCTCCTATATTTACTCGATGCCTGGTCCGGCAATCGAACGACAACCGCAGAGGAACTGGAATTATTTGAGTGGGTAAATGAAAGCAGCGATCAAACGCTGATTTTTCAGCATATTCAGCATTTGATCGAACAATACGACGAAGGAGAAAAGATCACAACTGTTGACTGGGATAATATCTATAAAGAGATTCTTCGTAAAGGGATCGTGCCCGGAAAACATTCACTGTTACAGATGCGGTGGTTCCGTTCGTCTGCCGCCGCCCTTATAATTATACTATTTGGATCCGGCCTGTACTTTTTCCTTAATAATCCAGCCCCAAAGAATATCATTACCACTGAAACCCCGTTAAAAAAAGTTATCCAGGATATTGCAGCACCAGTAAAAAGCAAAGCGGTACTAACGCTATCCGATGGCAGTAAGATCGATCTTGACAGCGTAAGCAGCGGTACTTTGGCACGGCAGGGCGGCATAGAAGTTGTAAAGCTTGCTGACGGCCAGATAAGTTATAACGGAACAGGAAACGAAATGCTTTTTAATACGCTTAACGTACCGAGGGGAAGTAAGGTAGTAACAATAAAATTATCCGATGGTACCATGGTATGGCTGAACAGTGAAAGTTCTTTAAGGTATCCTGCCGCATTTTCTGGAAATGAACGGAATGTAACGATCAGTGGTGAAGCATATTTTGAAGTTACCCACAATCCCTCCATCCCTTTTATTGTGAAAAGTGAAGGCATGGAAATTAAAGTTTTAGGTACCCATTTCAACATAAATACTTACAAGGATGACCGCGTGAATAATAAAGTGACTTTACTGGAAGGTTCAGTTAGGGTTTCAATAAAAGACCGTGAGAACCTGCTTAAGCCCGGGCAGCAAGCGCAGGTGAATGATGATATTAAATTGATCAGTGGGGTAAATATGGAGGAAGTAATGGCCTGGAAAAACGGGCTTTTCCAGTTTGGTGAAAAAGCTGACTTATCTATCATTATGAAAAAGATCGAAAGATGGTATGATGTAACCGTTGATTATGAAGGCGCTTCTGTACGTCAAAAATTTGGCGGTGAAATACCCATGAACAGCAACCTGTCGCAGGTTTTAGAAATATTGAGGACGAGTGGCGTAAAATTTACTATCGAAGGAAGAAAAGTAATCGTGAAGCCATAACCGCCATAGGCAAGGCGTTGTAAAAATTTTTTGTTAGTTATTTTACCCCTATCCAAACAGGAGAATGTTAACGAAAGAAAAAAGCCAGTAGTGGTGGAACACTGCTGGCCGGAATCCGGGTTAACCGCTTTTAAATACGTTTCGTGAACAGAATTTATTATTGTTTAAACCCAAACTTTACAAAGTTATGCATTTAACAGCTCTTTTTGTCATCCCTGTAAAGGGACTAACCAAAACATTGCGAGTTATGAAATTAACCGCTTTTATTCTACTAACGATCTGCTTGCAGGTAAGCGCTAAAAGCTTATCACAAAAAGTAACGTTATCTGCCAAAGATTCCCCTCTTGAAAATGTAATAAAAAAAATCAAGAAACAAACAGGCTATTCATTTTTTTACAATGCCGACTGGCTTCAGAAAGCTAAAAGCGTGACTGTAGATGTAAAAAATATGGACATCGAAGACGCACTGACGATCGTTTTTAAAGACCAGCCGCTTAGTTATAAAGTAATTAATAATACGATCGTTCTTAAGTTGAAGGAGATCCTCCCCGGCGGAACAATGCAGGCTTTCTCTATAAATGCAACTCCACCAGCGGTTGAGCTGCGGGGGCGTGTCGTGAACGAAAAAGGGGAAGGAATGGAAGGCGTTACTGTCACTGTTAAAAATACAAGGCAAGCCACTGCGACCGGCGCGGGTGGCGAATTCAGTATATCTGCTGACAGGGGGGCGGTACTTGTTTTTAGTTTTGTAAGTTATGCGCCGCAGGAAGTTGTTGTCGGCTCTCAAACCAGTTTAAATATTGTACTGCAATTGCAAAACTCGTCGCTTAATGATGTTGTGGTAATTGGTTACGGTACCCGTTTGAAAAGGGATGTTACCGGTGCAGTTTCTACCGTTGACGCTACTGCTATCGGGAAGAGTACCGCATTAAGTCCGGAGTTAGCCATGCAGGGACAAATGGCAGGCGTAAATGTGACGTCAGCCGGCGGAAATCCTACGGCACGCCCGACGGTGCGCATAAGAGGCGTAACTTCTTTTAATAATTCTGATCCATTATATGTAATCGATGGAGTGCCTTTTTACGAAGGCGGTTCAGGTGCGGTCGTAGATCCTACCAATGATCCAACACGCCGTGGACCTATTAACATTTATACAATAATCAATCCCAATGACATTGAATCCATTTCTGTTTTGAAAGATGCATCTGCAGCAGCCGTATATGGTGTGAGGGCTGCTAACGGTGTGATATTGATTACTACCAAGCAAGGCAAACGCGGCAGGGTACGGGTTGATTTCGATGCGCAATACGGTGGCCAGGAAATACCTAAAACCTATGATGTCCTGAACACCGGGCAGTATACCAAATTTTATACAGATAGTTATAATGCAAATCCTGATAAGGGCACTGGTGGGGTATTGCTCCCCATTGAACAGGCGGAATTTTTCGGCCCGCTTTGGAACCCTTCAGATCCAAATTATATTGGTAACAGGCAAACATATGATTGGCAGGATGCCGTTATTAATCATAAATCCCGGCTAAATAATTACAATGTGCGTGTAAGCGGCGCATCTGAAAATACCACATTCAATTTTTCAATCGGTTATGCCAATAACGACGGCCCGTTCGTTGGATATAATTCTGAACGGTATAGTGTCTCAACAAATGTCACTTCCAAAATGGGAAAATACTTTGAGGCAGGCATTAATTTAAGAGGTGTTCAAACAATGACAAAGAATCCGGAAGCATCCATAAGCCTGGATGTATGGAGAGCTGCACCATGGCAACAAATTTATGATCCAAACGGGCCGCTGGGATATGCACCCATTTGGAAACTGAATGCACCACTTGTACCGGGTCTTGATTTCGATCCTTCCAAAGGAAATATCCAGACTTTGTACGCCCGCCAATTTGTTGCTTATACAAACGTACTCGGCGACATGGCAACTGAAGACAACAAAAACCGAACCCAGGCAGGTATCGGAAGCGGCTACCTCCAGTTCCAGCCCATTCCCGGGCTCCGGCTGAAGGCATCTTTAAGTGCCCAGCAGACAAGCATTACCACTACCGGCTGGACAGATTATAATAACTGGTGGTTTGGTGAAACTCCCTCCAATCCATTTGCTTCTGTGAAGGTACCAATAGCAGGCACAGAGCCAGGACTTATTTCCAGGGGAAACAGCGTCGTGATCAATATTACAAAAGCGATCAACCTGGATTATTTAAAAACATTCGGCAATCATAATATCAACCTTACCCTTGATGCATCCAACCAGGAATACAACTGGAGAACCGATGGCGCCAATAGTTCAATACTGACAAGAGATCCAACGCTCCGTGTTTTTAGCCCCGGCCCTAACAGCACTGGTTTTTCCGAAAATCGTGGCGCATGGGCACTGATTGGATATCTTGGCCGTGCAAGTTATAATTTTAATCATAAATATTATGCCGACGCTGTGATAAGAAGAGACGGGTCATCCCGCTTTGCCCCAGGCCATAAATGGGGCACGTTCCCTTCTGGGTCGGTTGCCTGGCGTATTTCGCAGGAAGGGTTTATGCAGCAGATAAAATTTCTTAACGACCTTAAAATCCGTGCCGGTTATGGTTTGCTAGGTAATGAAAATACAACTGCCGGCTGGAAATATATTTCCACAGCAGGAGCCACGCTGCCAAATTATGGAACTGGCTCACCGACCAGCAATAACCTCGGTATCAGCTTCAACACATTTGCCACAGAATTATTAACCTGGGAAAAAGTGCATTCCGCCAATATTGGTTTTGATGCTTCTTTATTTGGCAATAGTGTGTCATTAACCGTTGACTATTTCAATAAAAAGACAAAGAATATCATTCAGTCCGTATCACTCGCCCCGTCAACCGGTTTTAGCGGCGCTGCCGATCTCAATATCGCAGAAGTACTGAACAGGGGCTTTGAATTCCAGCTTACTTATAACAAGAAATTCGGGGAGATAGGAACTTCCTTTACCGCAAATTTTACCAAGACGCATAATGAAGTTCTCGGGCTGCTGAATAACACCGCCCTCAGGGCCGCAGGGTTGGAAGTAGGATTGCCTATCGGGTATCTTTATGGATATAAGGTTGGAGGGATTTTCCAGGATGAAGCAGAGATCGCTGCCTGGGCTCAATCCACGCAGGATGGTATTTCGTTGCAACAAAAACCCGGCGACATTTATTTTCAAAATCTTTACGGCGCACCCACTGCGGGAAGTACTGACCGTAACCTCACAAAAGATAACCTCGTAAATGAAAACGACCGGGATTTTATCGGTAAAACAATACCGGGCTATTACTATGGGTTTACGGCCAATGCTAATTATAAAGGATTCGATGTTTCAATTTTCTTCCAGGGCGTGGGAGACGTACAAAAATATAACGCGACCCGCTCTGCGGCAGAAGGTATGAGCGGATATGGACGAAATGTCTTCACTTCAGTTTTGAACGCATGGACACCAACAAATAAATCAGCAACAATGCCAAGAGCAGTCTACCGGGACCCCAATCAGAATAACCGGTTTTCAGACAGGTTCGTAGAGGATGCAGACTATTTACGTTTACAAAATGTTCAGGTAGGATACAACGTCCCGCAACGATGGATTGATCTAACAAAAGGTGCTATCCAAAATTTTCGCGTCTACCTGAGCGGAATAAACCTATTTACGGTTACAAATTATTCCGGCCTGGATCCTGAAAATGATCTTTATCCAAGTACAAGACAATATTTAATTGGCGTTAAAGCTTCGTTCTAAACTATCAAAAAGTAAAACCATGAAAGGACTCACTATAAAATTTAGAATTTTGGCTTGCGTATTTTTTTTATACCCTGTCATATACCTGGCCTGTAACAAAAATGCGTTGGATGTCCCTTCTCCAACTCAATCGGAAGGTACTTATTTTACTTCTGAAGCTGAATTCAGAACAGCTATACTGGGCGCTTATGCATCATTGACTGATTATTATTCTTCTTCCAATTCTGGTGGTGGTTTTGGCAATGCCGAACTGCAGGCATGGTTTCTTCCGGGTGACGACCTGACCATTGGAAGTGGTAATTCTTTTGAGATATTTAAGGGCTTATCCTCCAGTGACGGCACCCTGAACCAGGTTTGGAAAAGCAGTTATATAATGATCGGCCGGTCTAATAAAGTTTTGGCACGAGTCCTTACGGCCCCTGCAAATGTTTTCACTACTCCGGGTCTTAAGGATGCAGTTACCGGTGAAGCACTTTTCTTAAGGGGACTGGCTCATTTTCATTTGTGGAACCTTTTTGGAACCGCGCCCGTAGATACAATTGTGCCATTAACAACCGATCAGTTTAATATTCCAGGTTCAACCGGTAACCAGTTACTGGACCAGGCTATTGCGGATCTTACAAGGGCTGCGGGTTTATTGCCAGCTTCCTGGAGTGCAAATGATCTTGGCAGGGCCACCGCAAATTCTGCCAATGGGCTATTAGGAAAGGTATTGACCTTTCGCGCATCCGCAACGAAAAGTTCTGCGGATTACCAGGCAGCGATCGCAGCTTTTGATAAGCTGAATGGTGTAAGTCTAACCCCAAATTTTGGAGATAATTTCGATGTTTCAAAAGAAAATAACACTGAATCCATATTTGAATTCCAGGCAGGGCCCAATATTTTAGGTACCGGCCAAAATTCATGGCTGGCAAACGATATATGCGATTGTGGTGTTTCCGGTGCGTATTACCAAATGTTTTCAGATGGCAATGGTGGTTATATGGGAGGCGGCCGTTATTCGGCTACTACTAAAGTGCAGAATATTTTTGATAGTTCAGATCCACGTCTGGAATATACATTAACCGCTAATAAGCAGAATTTTCTTAAATATGTTAAAGATGGCGGAAGTGATGACGGAGGTGTTGTTACCCGGAATAACCACCGGATTCTCCGCTACGCGGACGTTCTATTACTAAAAGCAGAAGCTGTTCTTCAATCAGGTGGCAACGCGGCAGAAGCCATCGCACTCGTTAACCAGGTAAGGGCACGTGCCCGTAACATGGCGGCTTCCGGAGCTCACCCGGCTGATTTTTCTGCAGCCGAAACAAATGTAACAACTGTGATGGGCTGGATTATGGATGAAAGGCTGCGTGAATTAGCTGGAGAGGGGCATCGCTGGTTTGATTTGAGACGCTGGCACCTTGCAGGCTACATCACTTTGAACAATGCTTTTTTTAATTCATTAGCTGCAGCCGACATGGATTTTAAACTTACCAATCTCGTATTCCCGATACCAACAAGCGAAACGGATGTAAATCCAAATGTGGTTCAGAATCCCGGTTACTAATTCCTGTTATATTATGCAGGTATCTAAACGATGTTTAAAATGATCTTTAGTTTTGGTAAACAATACTGTTGCCTTTCTTTATTGAAAGGTGACAGTTGTTTTTCTTTTTAATAACAATTTGTTCCTTGGGCTGAACCAGGAATAATTAATTGTAGCCGGGAAGGTATTGCTGCTGATGCTTTCCTAAAGGCGGCGACAATGAACATCCTCATCACCAACATTTATCATTACCGAATACATTTATTGTGTGTCATGATTGCTTTATAGTATTGATTGCAAATCTGTTTAGTTTGTAATAGTCCTGGTTATATCACATCTGAAATTCCACCTAATTTTATGAACAGAATCACAATAGCTATCACGACCATGCTGCTTTTGCAGATGTGTATTAGTTGCTCAAAAAAAACCGGCGGTCCTTCTGTTGATCCTGTAAATAATGCGCCTGAGGCAACATTGATTGCAACCATTACCAGTACAACTCCATTTACCCTTCAATTTAACGTAACCGCTTCGGACGCAGATAATGACCCCTTAACTTTTAAATGGGATTTTGGTGAAGGCACTATCAAAAACGGGGCCGCCACTGAAATTTTTACTTATGACATTAATAAAAGTTTTACAGTTAAGGTAGAGGTAACCGATGGTAAATCACCTGCAATAAACCTGGCTACCACCATTCATACATCCTTAACAACCGTAACTATTGAGACCGCCCGGAAATTTCAAACAATGGAAGGGTTTGGCGGTTTTGGTGCCAGGGATGTTTATTGGAGCAGCGGGCCATTTACCAGTGCAGATTTTGTTAACTCGCTTATAAACGATCTGGGGATTACCATTTTGCGTGATAATATACCAACAGATTTTGAAGATGTGAACGATGACAATAACGCTTCTACTACCGACCTCACCAAATTCAGCCTTAATTCGCTGAACAACCGTTTGCAATATCTCAGGGACATGAAGGCAGCCGGATTGAAAAAACTTATTGTGAGTATATGGAGCGCACCTCCATGGATGAAAACAAATAACAGGATCGACAATGGTACAAACGACAACTCGGCACCGGCTTATAACCCTAATCCGACCAATGTCGAAAACCAGTTGCGCACGGACATGTACCAGGAATTTGCCGAAAGATGTGTGGCGTATATCCGCATTATTAAAGAACAGACGGGCCTTGATGTTTATGCAATCAGCTTACAGAATGAACCCCGCTTTTCGCAATTTTATGAGTCGACCGTATTTAATGGTGCTGCACTTGCTGAATTAATAAAAGTAACAGGAAGGCGTTTTGATAAAGATGGATTGGCCGTAAAAATATTTATGCCAGAAGACGTGGGCTGGTTTGATGGAACCAATGAATTTATCCAGTTCATATTAAAAGATCCGGAGGCAATGCGTTATGTAGGTATAATCGCAACGCACGGTTATGCTTTTGATGGAGTAACGGCCTCATCAACTGATGCTAAAACATGGAAAGCAATGTACGATTGGGGAGCGCCTTCAGGTAAACCGTTGTGGATGACGGAAACCTCCGGCTTTGAAAATAATATGAAAGGGGCATTAGATTTAAGCAAGGCAATGTATACCGCGCTTACATACGGTAATGTGTCGGCCTGGTTATTTTGGACCTTAAGCACCAGTACATTGGATGCCTATAGTTTGATGAGTTCAAATGGGTTAAAAGCAAAAGGTACTATGCTTCAGCTTTTTATCGTTATATATCCCCAGGGGCTAAGCGGGTTTCCGCATCAACTGCTGATCAAAGCGGCGTATATGCGTTAGCGTTTGAACAGGATGTTGAAAATGCCCATACGATAATTTTAATCAATGACAGTACCGTTTCCATGCCGGTAAAATTAGCCGGCCAGGGTTTACCACCAACTTATTCCATGTTCGTAACTGATGCGAACGAAGATTGTAAGGATCATGGAAGTATCAACTCATCAGACGCGCTCTTTGTTCCACCTGGATCAGTCGTTACATTGTATAAGAAAAATTAACGGAAATTTCTATTGTGTGTAGGGATCGATCCTTCCGTATCGCTACTAAGCCTCTTGCCTACAATGAATTTCTTATAATAAGTGAGAACGGGTTCTTTATTTTTTCTTTAGAA
>JBBJMD010000267.1:0-4345 GCA_037719925.1 Ferruginibacter sp. | reverse complement strand
ATTATCGGAATCGTAACTGATATTACCGGTAACGTCCTGCTTCTCAAGCCCGCCCACCCTGTGTTCCAGCCCCTTTGTTCCGGGTATCGCCCAGGGACGAACTAAACGCTCATCTCTTTTATAAGGCTGAAACTTGCCATTCACATCCATATCAGAAGCTATGTTTTGCGAGGCAAAAGACATTTTAATTTCTGCCAGATCGGTAGAAACCGGAAATTTCCAGGGTTCTGCACCGTTGGCTATGTAACCATCGCTTAGAAATATTACAGGAGTCATGTGCTGTACACTGATCCTCACGGCCTCGTAGATGGCAGCAAAACAATCACTTGGAGTAGACGCAGATATGATGGGCATCGGGCATTCTCCATTGCGTCCATAATAAGCCTGCATAAGGTCGCTCTGTTCTGTCTTGGTAGGTAAGCCTGTGCTGGGTCCGCCCCGTTGCACGTTAATGATGATCAGGGGAATCTCCAGCATTACAGCCAGCCCCATTGCCTCTGCTTTCAGGGCCATCCCCGGCCCACTGGTAGTAGTAACAGCCAGGCTGCCTCCATAACTGGCACCAATACACGAAGTGATTGCCGCTATTTCATCTTCGGCCTGGAATGTCTTGATGGCGAAATTCTTATATTTACTTAATTCATGTAAAATATCACTTGCGGGTGTAATGGGATAACTGCCCAAAAAGAGTTGCAAACCACTTTTTTGCGAAGCAGCAATAAGGCCGTAAGACAAGGCCTGGTTACCCATTATGGAACGGTACATCCCAGGATCCATTTTTGCTTTTTCTACGGTATACCGGGTGGTAAAGGTTTCTGTGGTATCCCCATAATTATATCCTGCCTGCAGCGCTTTGATATTGCTTTCAAAGATGTCAGGTTTTTTTCCGAATTTATCTTTGATGAACTGGATGGTGTTATCCATTTCACGGTTGTACATCCAGTATAAGAATCCAAGCACGAACATATTTTTAGCCCGGTCCTTTTCCTTCATTCCCATCGTAAAATCTTTCAATGCCTCCCGGGTCATTTTGGTAACATCAATCTTTATCAACTCATAAGAATCAAGACTATTATCTTCAAGGGGATTTACCCCATCCGGGTAATTTGCCAGCCGCAGATTTTTTGCATCAAAACCTTCGATATTCGCTACTATAACTCCGCCTGCTTTTAACCCTTTTAAATTCACTTTTAACGCTGCTGCATTCATGGCTACCAATACGTCACAGGTATCGCCAGGTGTAAAAATCCTGTCGCTGCTAAAACGAAGCTGGTAACCACTAACGCCGGGAAGTGTGCCGATAGGGGCCCTGATCTCCGCGGGAAAATCGGGGAAAGTAGCAAGGTCAATGCCTAACAACGCAGTATTATTCGTAAACTGGCTGCCGGTTAACTGCATGCCATCGCCGCTGTCACCGGCAAATTTTATGACTACTTCCTTTAATACCTGTTCTTTGATCATATGGTCAATCATTAAAAATTACTGCAAGTTACACCGAATTTATTTTTTTATGCTCATTGCGGCTGATTCTATTTTTTGGAGAAAAGACGGTTACCATTGTATTTTTTTAATGTCTAAACATTACGGTAACCGATGCAAAATCCTGCGAAAGGAACGTGCTCAGGATGATGACCGGTAAATTTAAAAACCGTGGGCATTCAGGAAGAACCTGATAAATATGCGTAATAAAATATTAACAACGCCCTATAATATTTTTCGTCTCTCCTAGGTTGAAATGAACTATTTTTGAATCCTAAAAACTATAAAGTATGGACCTTTTTAAATCCGGAAATCCAACACTATCCGGGAAAGCATTTAAGAATACTGAATACATTGATTACAATAATTCAATGACTGTGCGCGGAACATTGAATAAGTTTGGTTTTCTTTTTTTGATGCTCATGGGCACGGCCTATTATTCCTGGAAAGAATTCACATTGGGCGGAGATGTTCAACCATTGATATGGGGAGGCGCCATCGGAGGTTTGGTAGTGGCCCTTGTAATTTTCTTTAAAAAAGAATGGGCTCCCTATCTTGCCCCCTTGTATGCATTACTCCAGGGATTATTTATCGGCGCTATTTCGGCATACTACAATGAGGCATTTGCAGCAAAAATGCCGAATATTATTATGACAGCGGTAGGACTAACTTTTGGTACTGCCATATCGATGTACTTGTTATATACTTTTAAAATTATCCAGGCTACGCAGAAATTCAAAGCCATTGTTTTTACTGCAACGGCCGGCATTGCTATTTTTTATTTAATTGCAATGGTATTAAGGATGTTTAATATTCAAATGGCATTTTTACATGAAGGTTCGCTTATGGGGATTGGTTTTTCTTTAGTGGTAGTCGTCATTGCGGCACTTAACCTTATCCTTGATTTTGATATGATGGAACAGGGCGCTGCGGCAGGTGCGCCAAAATATATGGAATGGTATGGGGCCTTTGGTTTGATGGTGACCATTGTCTGGTTGTACCTTGAAATACTACGCCTGTTGTCTAAATTAGCTGGCAGAAAATAACTTGTTTTATAAAATAAAAGGTTGTTCCCGTTTAGGAACAACCTTTTATTATTTCAGCCTCTTTGGTTCCTGAAACACGAGAGTCTTAGTCAAAGCACAAATCAATTTTCCTATTCCCTGCCATCTAATAAATTCCCCAGGCCTCCCAATAGGCTACCTTCTTCTTTCCTACCTCCCAATTGCGGAGCATACCGTATGATCCTTCCGGCAAGCCTGCTGATAGGTAATGATTGCAGCCATACTTTGCCAGGGCCCCTTAATACTGCGAAAAATAATCCCTCACCGCCAAACATCCAGTTTTTGATGCCCTTTACCATTTCCACATCAAAATCAATACCTGGTGTATAAGCCACTACACAACCCGTATCCACTTTCAGGATTTCCCCGGGCATTAGCTCCCGTTCAACTATATAGCCGCCCGCATGCGCGAAAGCCAGGCCATCACCTTCCAGCTTTTCCATGATAAAACCCTCTCCGCCAAATATGCCCGTCCCCAACCTTTTTTGAAATTCAATCCCGATACTAACACCTTTTGCAGCACACAGGAATGCGTCTTTTTGAGCAATGATCTTTCCACCCAGTTGCTTCAGGTCAAAAACAATGATCTTGCCGGTATACGGGGAGGCAAAACTAACTTTCTTTTTCCCCTGCCCTACATTGGTAAAGGCTGTCATGAACAAACTTTCACCCACCAGTAAACGCTTGCCAGCATTCATGAGTTTTCCTAATAACCCTGTTTGCTGCTGTTGCTGGCTGCCATCGCCAAAAATGGTCTGCATGGCAATACCATCATCCATCATCATAAACGCGCCACTTTCTGCAATGGCGGTTTCCTGGGGATCCAATTCAATCTCTACAAACTGTAGCTCTTCTCCATAGATCTTATAATCAATTTCATGATTTGTACGCATGTTATTTTTCTTGTGAAGATAATATGTATATAAAATATAGTGCGAAAAATGATGATGAATGGAGAATGGCTGCAGGATTATTCCGTGGTGAATTGCCATGCAATCTCTAAAGAAGGCATATTATAACTAAGCCACTAAATCAACTATGAAGATTATAGGTACAGCGGAAATAGAAATAGTATAATTTAGTAATATTCAATAAAGCCGGATCACTCCCGTCCGTAAGTTTCCTGAATCGTGGATTTGATAATAATAAATTTGGCCGTCCCGGATAACAAATAACCAATAAGTAAAACCTGCATAAAGTACAACGTTCCAGATCGAAGAGAATCCTGTTGTCTACGCCTAATCAGCAAAATATAAACGTTAAAGTATGGTTTTAAGTTGCCATTATCGAACTACATCCTCTAACTCTACATCATCATCATAACCTGCATCGCTTTGCAATAATGCATCCTGGATGGCTATTTTATCCGCATGTCGATTCAGTGACTGTTCTTTTAAATCATGGATCATTTGCGCCAACACTTCTATGCACTCATTTACTGAAGTTTCGAACCAGGCGCTATGTTTTTTTACGAAGTGATCATTCCCTGGTATTTCAAGCCTGATCTCACAATAATCCGCATCGGGGTTTCCGGCAGGACCTTTATAAAGTGTAACATTTGCCCTGATAATCCGATCGCTTTTCAGGGAATTTAGTTTCTCTGAGATAAAATTTTCCAGGGCCAAACCGGCGCTAAATCCAAGGGATTGTATGATAATATCCATAATATTATTTTATACCATCACTTCTATTATTGTGCCAAATATGCCAAGTAAATAACAACTCTGCCCTCAAATAGCCGCGGTTAATGAGTTTCTATTTGATCCGGCAATACTAAGAGATTTTGTTACAGGGCATTGGCT
>JBBJMD010000091.1:0-15705 GCA_037719925.1 Ferruginibacter sp. | reverse complement strand
TCCCTGCCTTTTTTGCTTTTTGCATAGCCAGTATAACTTCTTACCCCGCTGATGTAACCGTCTTTCATCTTCAAATTATTTGTAAGTGGCAAGGCGTTATAAAACGAATCAAACCACTCCCGCTTTTTTGCATATTGCATTACCGTTACCAATGCATGGGTGGTAATCCTGTTGGCAGGTGATAAACCACTGCCGTCGATCATGTTAAGTTCGGAACTTTCAATACCATGTTTTTCCCAAAAACTTTTTATGATAGTGATACCGGTGTCTGTAGATCCGTTTCCTGACATTTTATAACTGATAGTCTTAATAAGAGATTCGCCAAATAAATTGACACTTTTTTTCAGGAACCAGTAATTGATTGAATCAAGGAAAGGTGAAAGAATTGAATCGAGGGGAAAACCAGGTTTTCCCAATGGCATATTATTCATCAGGTGTTGTGAGTTACTCCAAGCATTACCTGAGATGACTATCTCATGATCTTTCAAATATCCTTGCAGCGTTTTTATAAAGGTACCCGGCGGATCCGGCATCGATCCTGAAATAGTAAACCCATTCGCTGACATCGGCACAGTACCTCTTGCAATGATGCTCTTCTGAAAAGGTGATGAAAAAAGATATGCGTTGTCGCCGGATTTCCGGGCCCCGGTCCTTACAAAATTTACAAAGGCATAATCTTTCAAAAAAGAGGACGGTATGGTGGTGATTATTTCCGCAGGATCGTGTTGAGCGAGCCCCGTACTGAACGTTACATCAAACTGGTTTTCCCTCCAGTTTAATCCCCAGGCACCGGCTCCATAATAATTCCCGATATCTTCCCATACCCATCCGCCCGGAACGGGTTCGCTTGTAAAATGGGTGTCATCGCAAATCAGGTCACCTGGAACAGCATGGATTTTATGCTTCTGAAGGATACCCAGTATCTTTTCCAGCACCATCGTTTCGGTTGTAGTATGCCACCGTAAACTGCCAAGCGTGGGATCCCCCCTTCCTGTTACATACAGGTTGCTTTTCAAAGAATCATTACTTGCCCGTAGATCAAAAGCGATATATGTTTTGAATTGAAATTTTTTTCCAAGCAATTCGAAAGCGCTTACACTGGTAATTACTTTTTGGCAACTCGCCGGCGCAAGGCCCAGGTGACTGTTCTTATCAAAAAGAATTGTTCCCGTTTTATCATCGATAACAAGCAAACTAATGACAGCATGCTTAAACTGAACATCCGCTGATAATTTTTGTATGGCATGATCCAACAGTCCACCCAAATTTTGGCCATTACCGTTGCCGGCAATCAACATAAGTAAACATACATTTAGAAAAGTCCTTTGGAACATTTTTATTAATTTTGAAATTGAAATTAGCAAATAATGGCAACACCGGTTTTAAATTAAATCACCTGGCAGGAATACCTCGAAGCAGAGATAAAGGCTTCAAAGAGCATGACTGATAAGGGTGAATTCCTGGCATGAGCGGTGGGGCCTTTCCATTAATAAGATATTTATGAAAGTGTGAAATTTGAGTAAATATTTTCCTGGAAAAAAATTATCATAATGATTAGCATGACACAGGCAACCATTATCACCATTGGCGATGAATTACTAATAGGCCAGGTGATCGATACCAATAGTGCCTGGATGGCGCAACAATTAAATATAGCGGGCATACGTGTGGCGCGGCGCGTAGCGGTTGGTGATGTATGGGATGAGATCTGGAACACGCTGGATGAAGAGCGCAGGCATGCCGATATTATCCTGATCACCGGTGGCCTTGGTCCTACGGCTGATGACATTACCAAGCCTTTACTTTGCAAATATTTTAATGGAAAGATGGTCGTTGACGATGGTGCGCTGGAAAATGTAACCAATATCTTTACCCATATCCTGAAGCGACCGATGATAGAGCGCAACCTGAAACAAGCCGAAGTGCCGGACAACTGCAAGGTCATCCTTAATAAAAGAGGTACCGCCCCTGGGATGTGGTTCGAAACGGATGGCAAAATTTTTGTAAGTATGCCAGGTGTGCCCCATGAGATGAAGGGCATGATGACCGATGAGGTGATACCCCTTTTAAGTAATTATTTTAAGTTCCCGCATATCGCACATTGTACCTTACTAACGGCTGGTGTTGGGGAAAGTTTCCTGGCTGAATTGATTAGTGATTTTGAAACGAACTTGCCCGTTCATGTTAAACTCGCTTACCTGCCTAACTATGGTATGGTCCGCTTGCGCTTATCTAGTTCCGGGTTTGAAAAAGATGCGGTCGAAGCCGAAATTGGGATACTGTTTGACCGCCTGCAACAATTGGTAAAAGCACACATGGTTACCAATTTGGATGAGACCATGCAGTCGGTAGTTGCAAAATTATTATTGGCAAACAATAAAACGGTATGCACAGCGGAAAGCTGCACCGGGGGATACATTGCTCACCTGTTGAGCGAGAAGGCGGGTGCTTCCGCATACTATACAGGTAGTATTGTTAGCTATTCCTATAAAGCAAAGGAAGCTTTGTTGCAGGTGGAAAATGCTTTATTAAAGTCCACCGGCGCCGTCAGTGAAGAAGTAGTAATCCAGATGGCAAAAGGTGCCCTGGAAAATATCGGGGCAGATTACACGATAGCAATATCGGGCATTATGGGTCCGGATGGTGGAACGGAAAATAAACCTGTAGGTACTGTTTGGGTAGCCGTGGGAAACGTCGCAAAGATAACATCGGCAAAATTATTTTTTCGGTTCGACCGGCAGCGGAACATAGAATTGACCACCATCAATGCGCTTAATATGTTGCGCAAATTTATTTTAGCAGAAATGTAAATTCTTAGCGGCTACGAGGATCTTCCAATTGTGCCGGGTATGCATGGTAACCGTGATCGCTAACTTTGGGACCGGGGACTCAGGAATGCGATTAAAAGGAAATAATTATCTTTGAGCAGGTTATTAGCCCGATGAATAGCCTGCATTGTTTTAAATGTCCTTTTATTATTTAAAATCTCAAATAAATATATGTCTTTAGTTGATCTGGTAATGCCGAAACTGGGGGAAAGTATTATGGAAGCCACGATTTTAAAATGGCATAAAAAGCAGGGCGACCCCATCCAGGAAGATGAAACCGTACTGGATATTGCCACAGATAAGGTGGATAGTGAAGTACCTTCAACTACCGGCGGAGTGATAGAAGAGATTCTTTATAAGGAAAATGACATTGTTCCGATCGGTGCGGTTATTGCAAAAATAAGGGTAGGCGCGGGAACGGCTATTACTCAGCCACCCCCAGCTCACCCAGCCGGCAAACCAGTGTATGAGGAAGCTAAAATGGTGGAAGAAATACCTTACCAACCAGCCCCTTTAACCACCGCATCCCAGCAAACGGCTGCTGACAACGGTATCCGTTTTTATTCACCTTTGGTAATAAATATCGCGCAGCAAGAAGGCATCAGTATGTCCGAACTGGAGAAGATCCCAGGCACGGGGCAGGAAGGCCGGGTAAGCAAAAAAGACATACTAGCCTATATCGCCAATAAAGAAACAACGGGCAAAAACGCGACGGCAGCCGCACAACAGCAGGTAATTGTAAGTCAGCCGGTAATCCACCAAACTCCCGCCGTTGAAAATAACCAACAGGTAGCGATTAATAACAGTTATCCTGCCAATGTAGAGATCATTGAAATGGACCGGATGCGGAAACTCATCGCCAGGCATATGGTTGATAGTAAACATACCAGTGCCCACGTGACCAGCTTCGCTGAATGCGATGTTACCAATATCGTATTGTGGAGAGAAAAAATTAAAAGGGACTTTGAAAAAAGAGAAGGTGTAAAAATAACATTTACTCCCCTGTTCATTGAAGCAATTGTGAAGTGTTTAAAAAAATATCCAATGCTAAGCAGTTCCGTGGATGGGGACAGGATCATTATTAAGAAAAATCTGAACATTGGCATGGCCACCGCCTTGTCGAGCGGCAACCTGATTGTGCCGGTGATAAAAAATGCAGACCAATTAAATTTGATAGGTTTGGCAAAACAGGTAAATGAACTTGCAAATGCGGCGAGAACTGGAAATTTAAAACCTGACGATACCATGGGCGGCACTTTTACATTAACGAACGTAGGCACTTTTGGCAGTATAATGGGTACCCCGATCATTAATCAGCCGCAGGTGGCTATAATGGCTGTAGGCGCAATTAAAAAAAGGCCGATGGTAATTGAAACACCCCAGGGTGCCAGTATCGCCATCCGGCACCTGATGTATATCTCACTCAGTTCGATCACCGTATTATCGATGGCGCCTTAGGCAGCACGTTCTTAAACGCTGTTTCGAAAGAGCTGGAAAATTTCGATGTAAACAGGAGTATTTAAGAAGTAATGGTTAAAACTAAAGACTGGTGAAATGAATAAAGTATATCATTGAAGATCATTAAAATTAGCACATAGGCAATCAGGTTATGGATTTTTTACGGTGGTAGCATCTCATGTATATACTTAATCAATTTTGAATACAGACAAGTATAAACATATAGACGACAGCCAGCTATTGCAAAATTTTTATACGGATAAAAATAATGAGTGGCTTGGCATATTATTGCAGCGTTATACCCTACTGTTATTAGGGGTTTGTATGAAGTACCTTAAGAATGAAGAAGAAGCTAAAGATTGCGTACAACAGGTTTTTCTTAAGGTTATTACCGAACTGCATAAGTACAAAGTTGATTATTTTAAGAGCTGGCTTTATATGGTAGCAAAGAATAACTGCCTCATGAAACTACGTGATAAAGGAAAACGGCCTGTAGAAATGAATGAGCAGGTATTATCCACTCCCGACGAAGGTCAAGATATAAAAATGTTCATTGAGAAAGAGGCTGTATTGACTAAAATGGAGTCGGCAATACGCTTGCTGAATAAGGAACAGTTGCAATGCATCACTTTATTTTACCTGGAAAAAAAGAGTTACCAGGATATTGCCGCGCAAACCGGATACTCTTTGTTAAAGGTTAAGAGCCATATTCAAAACGGGAAAAGAAATTTAAAAATAATACTGGAGCGGTTACAACCCAATGAGTAATGATCTGAAAAACATATTATCCGGCAGTAATAAAGATATTGATAATCAAAAAATGATGGATTATCTCAGTCATCAATTATCGAAGGCAGAAAGTCATGCCGTAGAACAAAAAATGGCTGATGATGAATTTACGAATGATGCCATAGAAGGCCTGCAGAAAATTGACAGCAAAAAAGATATACAGGCTTATGTGGAGCAATTGAACACCGATCTTCATAAGCAGATCGCAAAGAATAAGAACCGGAAGGATAAGCGCAGGTTAAAAAATCAATCGGGCACCTATATTACTATTATTATAATTCTTATTTTATTGGTTATTAGTTTTGTTATCCTCAGGAAATACCTGGATATAAAACAAGAAAAAATAGTGGGTACTGAACTGGTAAAATTAAATACTTGTAGCTACAGTGTATAGTAGTTGGGGATAATGATATAATACTTTCTAATCCAGGATAATTCATCAAGGATTAAGGTTGAACTTAACTATTTCTAGATAAATCAAGATGGAAATTAAAATAAAAAATTTTGAACCTCTCGACCATTTAAAATTTGCCCTTGATAAGATCTTCACTTATTTTATGGTCAAAATGCAGGACCAGCATAGAATTCTCATACATTGGGAATGCAGATTGTAATACCTATCATTATTACAGGGATCGATTCCATTCCCCTTAATCTATCCTGGCACTACAAAAAAAATCCCCTGATAAATCCGGGGAAATAATTAAACTGGGCCTAAAATGAAATTATTTTCTGGTAGAATCCGATCCGCCTCTCATGGAAGAATCCTGTTTCATATTGGTAGTGTCCATCATCCTCGAAGATGTATCAGCTAAGGCCTGAATCGCAGCAAGTGAATCTGCACTTGCCGCAGCCCGGGCTGAGTCCGATTCAGTGGCATCTGTTGTAGCAGTGTCATTACAAGAAGCGATTATAGCTGTAACAGCAAAAATTGCAAATAATTTTTTCATTTGTTTTAATTTTGGGTTTAAATTTTCGCTGCAATAATACTTTCTTTTTTTTAACAAAACAATAATATTTAAGTAAACCAATGGGTTTTTTAAATATTAAAAAAAATTATTTTTTTCTAAAAAAAACCCGGACCGGAACGCCCGTTAGTTTGAACTTGAGCCGCAGCTGGTTTTCAAGATAATTTTTATATGGCGGTTTAACATCATCCGGGTAATTGCAGAAAAAGGCGAAAGAAGGCACCACCACCGGTAATTGAGTAACATATTTGATTTTGACCTGGTTACCCCGTACAACGGGAGGATGATAAGCTTCAACGGCTTTAAGCATGATATCATTCAGCTTTGAGGTTGGGATTTTCTGACGCCGGTTTTCATAGACTTCCAATGCGATCTCCATTGCCTTAAAGATCCTTGTCTTTTCTTTAGCGGAAATAAATACTATCGGGAGATCCGTAAAAGGTGCAAACCGCTTTTTTAATTCCGCTTCATAATCACGCGCGGTATTGGTTTCCTTAGGCAAAAGATCCCACTTATTTACCAGCACAATAATTCCTTTGCCTTTTTTTACTGCCATGGCGAAAATCGTAAGGTCCTGTGCGGCAATCCCTTTTTCTGCGTCCAGTAACAACATGCAAACATCCGCTTCGTCTACCGCTTTGATGGCCCTGATCACTGAATAAAATTCCAGGTCTTCATTCACCTTCGCTTTCCTTCGTATTCCAGCCGTGTCTATCAGTACAAATTCTTTATTGAAAAGATTGTAGTGCGTATGTATGGTGTCCCGGGTAGTGCCGGCAATCTCACTAACGATGGTCCGTTCCTGGCCGGTTAAGGCATTGAGTAAGGAAGATTTGCCTACATTAGGTTGACCGATAATAGCAAACTTTGGTAGTTGCTTTTCTTCTTCTTCGGGTGTTTTGTCGATGATCAGCGAAGTAAGATCATCCAACAGGTCGCCGGTGCCCGTGCCGCTGATAGATGACAGAAAATGAATTTTCTCAAACCCAAGGCTGTAAAATTCCGATGCTTCCAGCAATCGATCGTGGTTATCCACTTTATTCACCACCAGGAAAACTGGTTTGGAGGATTTACGTAACAACTGGGTCATCGATTCATCAAGGTCTGTGATCCCTGTTGCCACATCTACCATAAAAATAATCGCATCAGCTTCTTCGAGCGCAATTAATACCTGCTTTCGTATTTCCCTTTCAAAGATATCTTCGCTTTTTGGAACAAAGCCACCGGTGTCCACCACATTAAATGATTTGCCGTTCCACTCTGCTACGCCATACTGGCGATCGCGTGTAACACCACTGATGTCGTCCACGATGGCTTTTCTTTGTTCTAGCATCCGGTTAAAAAAAGTACTTTTCCCGACATTCGGCCGGCCTACTATTGCTATTGTGAAACTCATAATCTATATTTTATTTGATAAATGATCACCTGTTATTTCGTCGCGCATTAAGCGTTGAGCTGAAATATTATGGATTATTATCAACTTTAAAATCTTGTTTGTAAATACCTTTATCATTCTCCCTTCAGCACATAAAGGCTGTACCTTCCTACACAATGTGCAAATCACATTTTCCCATTTTCAATTTATTTAATACCCGTATTCTTTCAACTGCATTTCATTGTCTCTCCACTTAGGCCTTACTTTTACAAATAACTCCAAAAATACTTTACTGCCTAAAAAATCCTCGATATCCTTTCTTGCAAGGGTGCCTAATTGTTTTATCATCTTGCCACCCTCTCCTAATATGATACCTTTTTGTGTTTCCCGCTGTACAATGATATCTGCCCCGATTTTAATGAGGGTTGTTTTTTCTTTAAATTCCTGGATCAATACAGTGGCGTGATAGGGTATTTCCTCTCCATATAATAAAAATATTTTCTCCCGGATCAATTCACCAACAAAAAATTTGGTAGGAAGGTCGCTGATATCATCTCCTTCATAAAAAGCTGGCCCTTCCGGCAACAAATTGATAATAGCTTTCAACAGTTCATCGATCCCTTTTTTCTTCAGGGCCGAGATTACCATGACCTCTTTGCAATAAGACTGGCCTTTAAAAAAAGTAACTGCTTTTTTAATGTCCTCTTCATCCACCGCATCAACTTTATTTATAATTACCAGCGCAGGTGATTTCAAATGAAGGAACGTAAATATGGCATTGCTTTCTTGCGGATCTTCCCTTGCGTCTGTTATCAACAGGGCAATGTCAGCGTCTTCCAAACTGCCCTTTACTGCCTGCATCATCTTTTCGTGCAACTTATATTTGGGCTCAATGATACCGGGGGTATCAGAAAAAATGACCTGGTAGCCGGGGTTGGTAAGAATGGCTTTAATGCGATGCCGGGTAGTTTGGACTTTATGAGATACAATTGCCAGCTTTTCACCCATCAGGGCATTAAGCAACGTACTTTTGCCTGCATTAGGCTTCCCAAATATGTTAACAAAACCTGATTTCATGTTTTTGAATGTAAAGGCGGGTGGGGGAAATAATTTTAACTACCGCATGCGAGGTGAAAGGAGGAGGTAATCAAATTCATTAGCCCGAAACCTGCTAAGAATAAAAAAGGCTCAAAATGAGCCTTCAGTTAATTTAAAAAACGGATTTGAAATTCTGTCCGTATTAAGTTGCGAAGAGAGGATCAACCTCTGACCTTCGGGTTATGAGCCTGACGAGCTACCGCCGTTCACTTCGCGGTGCAAAACTAATGTTTTACATAATTGCTGCCAACATATATTCTTTTTATAAATTATTATTTATAAACACGGCCTCAGAGTCCTCTAAGCTGTACTGCTATTGAGTTTGTAAAATCCTCCAATCGTAAAATAATGCTCCGGGAAGATAATATATTCACCCGCGTTTTGAAGGAACTTATGAAACACACCATCACCACCACACCCATGCGGGATAAGAAAAGTGAAACGCCTGGGAGTAATAATGATGTATTTTTTTAGGGAAAGGCGACAAGGATATAAGGCGGTAGAATTGTAATAAGCTCAAAAATTGGTAGGATTGTATACAGTAGTATTATGGAAGCACTTTTGAATAAGTATAATTTGATTAATGAAAACATTACTTCAGGTATTTTGAAGTACTACGCAATTGCAGAATTACATCAGCCCCTTTTGGAGACGGAACTGGCACCACTTGTATGTATATCTTTTACAACCCCATTGCCTTTAAAAAAAATATCGCTGGCCCCACTCGCATTTGCATTGAGTTCCTTATTTACCGTAATATTTATATCGGAAGCGCCCGAAGCTTTTGCATTGCATATGTCTGTAACCAGGTCATAAGCTTTTACATCGCTGGCGCCACTTGATTGGATAGATACTGTAGATGCGCTGCCACTTATCTTTACATCCGATGCACCGCTTAGCCGGAGTGCAAGCGTGGTAACTACAATAGCTCCGGTAAACTCGCTCGCGCCACTCATGTCCAATACCAAGGCAGGTACCTGGATCATTCCCTCCACGCGAACATCACATGCACCTGAAGCATTTAGCTTCTCCAATGTTTTAAAAGATACATATGCCTTCATCTTTTTGTTTGACATGTTCCAGTGTTTACCGCCGTCATAATAAATTTTTAAAGTATTATCCTGTACGATAGTTTTAATGTTTTCCCTGTGTTCTTCAGAAGCAGCACTTACTGCAAGGGATTCACTTTCATATTGTGACAGATACAGATCTATGCCGCCGTTGATTTCAATCTTGTTAAAGGTGCCGGTTAACGTTCTTACTTCGGCATTGGGATCATTAACGATCGTTTTTTGCGCGTTGGCTTCAATCAAAAATAATAGTGCCAGTACAGCTACAACATACTTTTTCATAATCATGATTTTTATGCCTTACAATTATCCCTTTTTTACCACCCCGCCACTATTTACATTCATGTCTTTTACCACCCCCTCACCTTTGTAATGAATTCCCCCGCCGCTATTTGCCTTAACATTTAGTTCCTTATTCACATTTATCCTGATCATGGCGCCGCTTGTGGCTTTGGCACTGCAATAATCTGTGATAAGCTCATACCCTTTAAATACTGCCCCGCTGCTTACCTCTACACTGAGGTCACCGGCTTTTCCATTGATCTCAATGAATGCACCGCTATTAACGGCAACATCAAAATGATTAACATTTACTTCACCAACAAACTTAGAACCACTGGTAAAGGTACATTCCAATTTATCTGAATCAAGGACAGATTTCATGAGTACACTTGCCCCACCGGAAGCATGTAGCTTTTCAAGCGTTTTAAATGAAACATACGCTTTCAGTTTTCTTTTTTCGTGGCCCGTCCAGTTAATGCCTTCGTTATCGTAGTATATTTTTAACATGCCATTATCTACTTCTGTTTTATATCGCTCCAAGTATTTAGGGTCTGAGGCGCTGATGGCAATCGATTCTTCATTTCCCTGGACCAGGTATAGATCAACGCCGTCAGTAACCGAAATACTACTAAAACTTTCTTTCAAACTTCGTGTTTCTGCATTAGGATCATTTATTACCGCATTATCCTGTGCAAACGAGTGAACATTTATCACGACGAATAACAATACTAATAATCTTTTCATGGTTATAATTTTAAGGTAATACGGTTATTTTAAATGATTTGTTACATATACTGGTAAAAATTATGATAAACCACGTACCTTTGCAAAACAATTGTTCTTATTCATCGTCTGAATTTCCGGGGTGCTTCTTTTAGAGAGGCTGAGATAACACCCGTATAACCTGCTCAGGATAATACCTGCGAAGGGAGAAATGCATACCATTCCTGTATTTAGGAAGGAACCTCTGCACGATCGTTTTCTCCATTCCGGATTTCAGCTTAAACTTATCGAAATGAAATTATTTTTAAGCGCCTTTTTTTGTGCGGCCGGGATCAGTTCTTTTAGCCAGACTGAAAAGAAATTCAATGACACCGCATTTCTTCAGCCCATTGAAGTGACGGCAATACGCGCTGGAGAGAAAGCCCCTTTTACCAAAACCAATCTCAGCAAAAAAGAGATCTCAAAAAATAACCTTGGGCAGGACCTGCCTTTACTGCTCGACCAAACTCCTTCAGTTGTTGTTAACTCCGATGCAGGTAATGGTGTCGGGTATACGGGGATTCGAATCCGTGGAACGGATGCCACCCGTATAAATGTTACACTAAACGGGATACCTTATAACGATGCGGAAAGCCAGGGTAGTTTTTTTGTTGACCTGCCGGATATCGCGTCTTCTGCCGCAAGCATCCAGATACAGCGTGGTGTCGGGACAAGCACCAATGGTTCAGGAGCCTTCGGCGCTACAATTAATATCGCCACCAACGAAATTTCCGACACTATGTATGCTGAAATCAATAACAGCTACGGTTCTTATAAAACTGTCAAAAATACTTTTCGCTTTGGCAGCGGCATTATCGGTAAACATTTTACCATAGACGGCCGGCTCAGCAGGATAAGCAGCGACGGATATGTTGACCGTGCCTCCTCCGATCTGAAATCCTTCTATTTTAGCACCGCATGGTTAACTGAGAAAAATTCGATTAGATTGAACATTTTTTCAGGTAAAGAAAAAACTTACCAGGCCTGGAACGGTGTTCCGGAGGCAAAGCTGAAGGGTGATAACGCCGCATTACTTACGCATTACTATAACAACCTTGGAACGATCTATTTCACCCCGGCAGATTCAGCGAACCTGTTTGGTTCGGATAAAAGGACATACAACCAGTCGCTTTATAGAAATGAAACCGATAACTACACGCAAACCCATTACCAGCTATTTTACAACCACCAGTTCAGTTCATCCTGGAAAGCAAATGCAGGGGTGTTTTTAACAAAGGGCAGGGGCTATTATGAACAATACAAAACCGGCGATGAGCTTTCGAACTATGGATTACCCGCCCATATGGATGGCGGAAATATTATTACCCAAACAGATCTTGTTAGGAGACTCTGGCTGGATAACAATTATTACGGCGCCGTATTTTCTGGCCTGCACAAAAAAAATAAAACGGAGTTCACCTTTGGAGGCGGATGGAATAAATATGACGGTCAACATTTTGGGGAGATCACCTGGGCAAAGAATCAGCCGGCCGTCCCATTAAATTATCGGTGGTATGACCTGATGGCCAAAAAGCAGGATATCTCCGTATACTCAAAATGGACGCAACAGGTAACTCCCCGATGGCAAAGTTTTATTGATCTGCAATATAGAAATGTACATTATACTATTAATGGCTTCAGAGATAACCCTTCCATGGTGATCAATAATGACTATTCTTTTTTTAACCCAAAGGTTGGCATTACCTACAACATTAAAAACTGGCAGGCTTATCTTTCTTATGCATTCGCAGCCAAAGAACCAAACCGGAATGATTTTGAATCGGGCAACACTTTTCCACCCAGGCCTGAAACACTCAAGGATCTTGAATTGGGCATCGAAAAAAAATCTACCCGTTATTCGGCAGGTGCAAATATTTATTTTATGAATTATAAGGACCAATTGGTAATGGTGGGAAACATAAATGATGTAGGGGCTTATACGAGAACCAACATTCCTAAAAGCTACCGTGCCGGAATAGAGGTGCAGGGCAAAACAATACTTATGGATTGGTTCAATATTTCGGCCAGTGTTTCTCTTAGCGAAAATAAAATTAAAAACTATACCAACCTTGTAGATGATTATGACAATGGAGGTACAAAATCTTACTATTATAAAAAAACAGATATTGCCTTTTCCCCATCCCTTGTGGCAGGAGGTGCTGTAAATTTTATCCCTTTAGTAAACGGCGAGATCAGTTTTATATCCAAATATGTTGGCAGGCAGTTTTTAGACAACACTTCAGCAATAAGCAGGAGCCTTAACGGGTATTATCTCAAAACATCAGGTTGTCCTATACAATGGAACATCAATTTTTTAAAGAAACCAACCTTGTAGTTCAACTGAACAATGTTTTTAATAAAAAATATGATGCTAACGGTTATACTTACAGTTACATCGCCGGTGGCCTGGTAACGGAAAATTTTTATTTCCCAATGGCAGGCAGGAACATTATGATAGGAATTAATGTAAAAATGTAAGCGTAATGGGCCTGCCGGATCTAAAACCCAAAACCTTTTGCTGAAGCAGCAAGCATATCAAATTCCATGCTTTTCAAAACTTACACCTTAAATTTATCTCTCCATTCAAGCATGCCACCAACTAAATTTTTAACGTTGGAAAAGCCTGCCGATTCGAGTAACATGCATGCCTGGCCACTCCTGTTACCGCTCCTGCAGTAAACAATCACTTCCTCATTTTTCCAGCCAGCTATTTCATCTAAATCCATGGATTGGATTTTTCCGAGGGGTACCAAAGATCCGCCAATGTTGAATTCAGCATTTTCATAGGTTTCCCTTACATCTAAAATATGTAGGTTTTCCTCTGTGTCAATCCTTTCTTTTACTTCTTCACAACTAATTGTTTTCATTGTATTGCTTGTTTTATTGTATCGTATCGGCAGATTCCGCGGGCAATATCCTTTCCGGCGAAATATACAGATCCATCAGCTGCCCCGGACGAATATAAACCGGCCTTTTTTCGTCATCAAACGCCTGCGGATTCTGCTTGTAAATGTAAGAGGCCGAGGTATCTTTTATAACGCCGTCGGCAATAATCCCCGCAATATTGAGACCCATTGATTCCAGGTTTGATCTGGCCTCCTCAAATTCAATCCAATCAGGTTGGGTACCATCATTTGTTGTTCGTTCAGGCCACCTGCTATTATCAAACCAATCTTACTTCCCCACCTGACTTTTGCGCCAGCCATTATTTTATTTCCATTGTATTGCTGTTCAAGTATCGAACCCTTCATAAAGTCAGGCTTATAACTAGTATCGCCCAAGCGTAAATGATTTCTTTCGAGCAGGTCTATGGCAAAACTCAAACTTTTACCCTCTAGCTGCGGCATCACGATCATTGGCGGAATGTACCTGTTGATTGTAATGAAAACAGTGCGGTTGATTTTTACAGTCGCATCCGCATCTGGCAATTGTTTTACGACAACACCGCGCGCCGCCGAATCAGTGTATATTGAGTCCTGGATGACCACATCAAAGCCCTTGCTCTCCAGCAATTTTGTAGCCTCCTGCATATCCTTGCCGGTTACTGCCGGAACAGTAAGATATTCGCCGTGTTTGGTGATCCAGCCCAGTAACTGGAGCATTAAAAATATCAGCAGGAATGCCAATATCACCGCGACTAAAAAATTTACCCAGATCGGCCTGTTGGTAATGAATTTAAACACTTGATGAATTTACTGTTATAGTTTATTAATTTATTTAGCAGCGGTTGTTTTATAAGAGCTAAGATCAGGAAAGGCATTCTTCGATCAATGCGGAATAAAATTCTGTTAATGACCACCCCATTGACTTAACCTGCTGAGGAACAATGCTGGCTTCACTTTGCCCCGGCACCGTATTTATTTCCAGCATGTATGGAAAGCCCCCTGATTCGTCATATATAAAATCAATTCTTACGACACCATTACAATTAAAAATGGAATAGGCCATTTTAGCTGCACTGCTGACCTTTTCAGCAATGGAGGAATCCACGTTGGCAGGTGTTATTTCTTCACTTGCGCCGTCGTATTTCGCTTCATAATCAAAAAATTCCTTTTTAGTGATCACCTCGGTCATAGGCAATGAGATAACTCGTCCTCCCGATTTAAACACGCCAATAGTAAATTCTCTGCCCTTAATGAATTCTTCCACCAACACCTGGTCATCTTCCTTAAAAGCTTTCTCGAGCGCGCCAGGCAAATCATTTTCCTCGCTCACCTTGCTCATGCCGATGCTGCTGCCCCCGTTATTGGGCTTTACAAAAACAGGCAATTTTAATGCTGCCAGAATTTCCGAGGCTATCACCGGTTTATCTTTAAAAAGATGTATTGATCTAGCCACCTTTATTCCACCAAAAGCTGCTACGGCCACTGTATAGCGTTTATTAAAAGTTAAAGCGGAAGTAGCAGCATTGCAGGAAGTGTAGCGGATATTCAGGCAATCAAAATATCCCTGTAATTTTCCATCCTCGCCAGGCGTTCCATGGATGCCGATGAGGACCGCATCAAAATGAATTTTTTTGCCATCTGCAAAAATGGAAAAATCACTTTTGTCCACCAGTGTTCTTTCACCACCGGCTTGTTGATAAAACCAACCATCGGGATGAATATCAATGGTATAACAAATCCATTTTTCGGGATCGATATTGTTTTGAATGGTGGTGGCGGACTTATAGGATATGACCGATTCGCCGGAATAACCACCCGTAACTAAGGCAATTGTTTTCTTCATCACTAAAAATTAATTATGGCAAAGAAACGAAATTTGTATGTAGAAAGCCTTGCTTCATGGCAAATGAGGAGGTAACTTTGGTGAATTAACTCTTTGTATTTTCAAAAAGTGGAACGCTCTTACCAATTTATAACACTTACGGAAAGTATATTTTAAAAAATCCGTACAGGGAAAGAAATTTTTCCTTTAAAGGGAGCATCTGATTTATATTTTACCATATCCATCACCAGGGAGTAAGCGTACAGCTCCCTATCCGCCTTACTATCCAGCATCAAGTATCCAGTATAAAGTTTACAGCCTCCGGTAACGGTATCAACCACCCGGTCTCTGCTAAACGGTATCCTTTC
>JBBJMD010000266.1:0-4361 GCA_037719925.1 Ferruginibacter sp. | reverse complement strand
AGGGGGGGGACTCATATTACTTTTCTTGTCGGGGGCCTGGCTATGGCGGGAATGCCGCCCTTCTCAGGATTTTTCTCAAAAGATGAAATCCTTGCCGCAGCTTTTAATAAAAATCCCGTGCTCTGGGGGGTGGGTGTACTTACTGCATTCATGACAGCTTTTTATATGTTTCGTTTATATGCCATGACATTTTTGGGTAAGTTCAGGGGTACCGGCGATCAGGAACACCACTTACATGAAAGTCCCGCCGCCATTACCTTTCCATTGATCATCCTCGCCATTTTGTCTGTGATCGGCGGCTGGATAGGGATACCCGAAGTTTTTATGCACGGCGGGCATCGGCTCGAAGAATTTCTTGAACCCATTTTTGCACAAAGCTATGCCATTAATGAAATCAGGGAAATGCCCCATACGACAGAATATGCATTGATGGCCGTAACAATTGTAGGTTCTATTATTGCTTTGATATATGCGCTGAACAAGTTTAAAAGATACCAAAAATCCGTTCAGGAGGAAACCGGCATTGGAAAAGTACTGGCGAACAAATGGTATATTGACGAACTATACGATGGGGTCATTGTACGGCCTTTACAATCGCTGGCGGCGTTCTTTACCAATGTTGTTGAAAAAAATGTGATTGATGGATTTGTAAACGGGGTTGGAAAAGCAGTGAATTACGGCAGCCGCCAGGTTAGGTTGATACAGAGCGGGAGGGTGGGTACTTATGTAATGCTGATGGTATTTGGAATATTGATTTTGTTTATTATTCAGTTGTTTTTGTAAAATATACCCTGATGTTTGGAAATGACATAACTATTCCTCATTTATTGATCTTCTTTCCTCTTTTGGCGGGCCTTGTGAGTTTTTTAATAAGGAAAGATGCTTCTGTAAAGGCGTGGAGTTTACTGTCGGCAATCATCACTTTGCTTATATCCCTCGCAAGTTTATATTACCGGGATAACCAGGAGTTAAACGGGCTTACCTATAACTACGAATGGCTAAAGTATTTGGGCAGCAGCTTTTCTGTTAGTTTAGATGGAATGGGAAGGTTGCTTACCTTTCTCACTGCTTTCTCTTTCCCCATAATTTTTATTGCCACATATCGCAATACCTATAAGTATGCAAATGGCTTTTATGGATTGATGTTGTTATCCCAGGCGGGACTGATGGGGGTATTTCTTTCATCCGATGCCTTATTATTTTATTTCTTTTGGGAACTGGCTTTGATCCCGGTATATTTTTTATGCAGCCGTTGGGGTGGTCAAAAAAGAATCGCCGCGACCTTCAAATTCTTTATCTACACGTTTACCGGTTCCCTGTTAATGTTGCTGGGTATTATTTATGTTTATCTCCAAACGAGCCCAACCACAAATGCGCCACATAGTTTTTCCATTCATGCCTTCCAGGCAGTTATTTTTCTCCCCTCGCAACAAAACTGGTTACTATGGCTGTTCTTCATTGCCTTTGCTGTTAAGATGCCCGTATTTCCATTTCATACCTGGCAGCCCGATACGTACGAACAATCCCCTACGGCAGTCACGATGGTACTTAGTGGAATCATGGTGAAAATGGGCCTCTTTGGGGTAATACGCTGGGTATTGCCGCTGTTTCCAGCCGCTGTGCACCAGTTTGAAAACGTAGTGATCGGTTTGTCCGTTTTAGGGATGATCTATGCCAGCCTGGTCGCAATCAGGCAGGATGACCTCAAACGTTTGGTAGCTTATTCTTCCATAGCCCATATCGGTTTGATGTGTGCAGCCGTTTTTACTACCCAGCAAATGGCCCTGGAAGGAGTTATGATACAGATGTTCAGTCACGGAATAAACATCATCGGTTTATGGATAGTCATTGATTTGATTGAAAAGCAAACCGGTACAAGAAAAATATCCGAACTGGGTGGTGTAGCACACCAGGCGCCCGTGTTGACGATCCTGTTAGTTGTCATTGCTTTCGCGAATATTGCACTACCGCTAACTAATGCTTTTGTCGGGGAGTTCATGATGTTTGGCGGGCTGTTTAAATTCAATATATGGTATGCGGCCGTAGCAGGCCTGAGTATAATTCTTGCGGCTGTATATACACTAAACATGGTACAAGGTTTTTTACGGAACTGCTAATACCCTTACCGCCGCTATGAAAGAAATCTCATTGAATGAAAAAATTATATTGGGGTTATCGTAATAACGATTTTTGCGGCTGGTGTTTATCCTCAGCCATTTTTTGACTTAACAAAAGACACTATAGCTACGATTCTTTCGAGGTTTAAATAATGTAATTTAAATTAGTCCCGCATGCCCGGGATTGGCACCAACTTATGAATGCAATTATATTAACAGCAGTCTTCGGTATTATTATGATGTTTGGAGGGGTGTTCTTCAAGACCAGGACGGCACCAAAATACTGGGCAATAGTTGGGTTGGCACTCATTATCATTGCTAATTGCCTCGAGCTTCAGTCGGGGGAGTCATTCTTTGCAGTTGATGTAAAGTATATGTTATCCTTCAACAGTTTTAACCTGACTTTTATCACGGTGGCATTATCATGTACATTTTTATACTTCTTACTCAGTGGCAGGGACATCGAGAAAGCAGGGGCGAATGTTTCTGAATATTTTGCCTTGATATTCTTTGTTTTATGTGGGGTATGCCTGGCCGCTACTTTTAATACATTGCTCCTGCTATTTTTGGGTATAGAAATAATGACCATCCCCTTGTATATTTTAACAGGAACTGACAAACTAAACTTAAAGGGTAATGAAGCTTCGTTAAAATATTTCCTCATGGGAACTTTTTCTACCGGTATCATGCTTATGGGCATCGCTTTTTTATATGGAGGCAATAGTGAAGGATCATTTTTTATAACCAACCTCAGTGTAGGCACGGATAAAATGCCTGCCATGACGGCTATCGGTATGGTATTTATCATGATTGCCATGTCCTTTAAAGTATCGGCTGTGCCATTTCATTTCTGGACACCCGATGTTTATGATGGCGCCCCTACCGTTTTTACCTCGTTCATGGCAACCATAGTCAAAATAGGCGGCTTTATCGCTTTTATCCGTTTGTTTGAAAATTCCTTTGGTAAAGTGCATGACCAATGGCAAATGTTGATCGCAATCATTACAGCGGCCACTTTACTCGTAGGAAATCTTACAGCTGTCTTTCAGCAAAGTGTAAAACGGATGCTCGCCTACTCTAGTATCGCACAGGCAGGCTTTATGCTATTGGGGATATTTGCGTTGAACGATACTGCCAAGGAAGGCCTGGTGTTGTATTCCGCCGCATACAGCCTTGCTACCATCGGCCTTTTTGCTATATTAATCAAGATGCGTGACTACACCATTGAAGGGTTTAACGGGTTAGGAAAACAGCAACCTGTTCTGGCAGTTACAGCAACAATATTTTTATTGTCATTAACCGGTATCCCGCTTACGGCGGGTTTTCAAAGTAAATTTTTTATGTTGATGGCGGCATTGCAAAACGGGCATCAGTATTGGCTGGTGGTATTTGCCGTGCTATGCGCAGCCATCAGTGCTTATTATTATTTTAAGATCATCCAGGCAATGTTTTTTAAAGAAAGCAATGTACAGCAATTCAACGCAGACGGTTCAACTATTGAGCTGGCTGAGGACATTACACCTGCTTTCAGGGGGCTGCTTATAATCACCGCTTTTTTAATTATTGTTTTAGGGATATTTCCTTCTCTTCTTACTGAATTGCTTCATATCTATTAAGGGAACATCCCCATTTTACCCGAAGTTCTACTCGGTAGCAGCGTATTTAATTTCAATTGTCTTCAGCGCCGACCATATTTTTTTGTACCTTGTTACACCGGCAAAGAACTGAATTACTATTAATATTTGTTTTACCTGTCTCAAATTTTCCGGGGACTGCTATATTTGATACTCAAACTTATATAACAATAAAATTTTCATGAAACTAGGAGATTCCATTGCGCTTTCTTACAATACAATAAAAAGCAACCGTTTGCGAACTGCAATAACCGTGGTTATCATCGCATTGGGAATAATGGCGCTGATCGCGATCATTACTGCCGTTGAAGCGGTGAACCAGAGCCTCACTAAAAGCTTTTCTACAATGGGAGCAAATGCATTCAGTATAAGGTTCAAAGAAAGAAATGTGCAGTTTGGCGGTGGCCAGAATGACAGGGCTAAGAAATCAAGCCGTAAATCACTGGTAACAAAAAAGTCAAGTGAAGGTAAAATGATCACCTTCAATGAAGCCAGGGCATTTAAAAGCAGGTATGCCTTTCCTGCAGTGGTGGGCATTGCCTTACCCGGTCCCGGTGGCGTAATACTTAATACTGCTACTAAAAAAACCAACCCGGATATACGTGTATTG
>JBBJMD010000090.1:0-15810 GCA_037719925.1 Ferruginibacter sp. | reverse complement strand
GTTATAATCAATATAGGCGGAAAGGTTAGCGGGTTGCGTAAAAACATAATCCAGCGTTTGATTGGCAGCGATAGAGGGTATGTTCTCGGTAATGATGGTGCCGCCATTTACCTGGTAACTCACGGGTATATTATTCAATACTGTGTTATTGTAATTCTTTATAGTAATCCCGATAGGATTGGCCGAACTCAATGAACAACCTTTTATGTCAGGCGAATTGATCTTTGCCAGGCCCACATCGTTCAAGGCTTCATCTAGTGTCAGCTCGTCAAAAGTGTAGCCATCGTCGATATCGGTTACCGGCCTCGCGGTATTTGCAGAGGTCCTGCCTTCCTGTCCCAGCCTTACCTGGAATGTGGTCGTGATAGTTTGGGGCGGGACCGCATTGGCCAGCCCTTCATTGATATTTATAATTGCCCTTTTCCAGGCGCCGGGGGGCGGTTGGTTTGCAAATAGGTTATACACGGGAACCCAGGGGTTATTTTCGCTACCCCTTATCCATACCCTGTTGCCAGGAGCATCCGCCTGCCCATGATTTTTATAATAAAAATCAAGGCGAAGCTGCCTTGAAACATAATTGGATAAATTATAACTAAGGGTGAGACTATCGGTATTGGAGGAATTACCTGAGGGAGCCTGGTCGAGCGTCATTGCCCTGTTTCCGTTGAAAGCGAAACCGGTATTCACGAACGACCTTGCCCGCCCCCTTTCGCTGCTGGCAGAAAAATCAAGTCGCTTATTATCGCCTATTGCCATTTCATCAATGGTAAAAATGCCGGCCGGCATCAATTCAAATCCTTCCGTAACGGGCATGGCTGTTAACGGGTCGTTGTTGATATATTTTACCGTTTTATAGGCAGTATCATTAAGGTGGTTGCCGTCCGCAGTTAAACTAACCCAGGATTTGAAATCATACCGGAAACCAGCCGGAACCACGGGATACGTTCCGGAAAAAGTATACGTATAGTTACCTTTTGCAGCAATGTTCATGCTGATCGTTTCGGTAACCGTTGTATTGGAATAACGATAGGACACATTAAAAGGTCCGCTTACCGGAACCGACCCTAAATTCCTGATAAATATTTTTACCGGCCTTGCTGCATTGGCAGCCTTGGCAAAACCCTGTCTTGCCGTCGCTGGCTCCAGTATGCTATCCACTTTAAGGTCGTTATTAAAAGAAGCCAGCGTGCAGGGGCCGCTATTGGGAGTGGAACTTACCGATAAAGACCTTCGCCCTGAAATCGTTCCGATCTTTGCCGCGACACCGAGCCAGGAGTCCGCATTCTTATTCAATCCTTTTACAAGAAAAGATGTACCCGGGGTATTGCCTATTACCTGCATGCTGTCGGCTGTTAATTGTAAAATTTCATAAGAAGTGGCGCCGGCAATTGCTGCCCAAATCAATTGAACAGCCCCTTCGCAAGCGTTAGAGGCCGTAACAACAGGGCTTCCCAGGATGGCGAAATTGGAACTGCTCTGGCCTGTTAGTGCTGTGCCGTTCCTGGTCACCCTCACACGCGCCTGGCTGGTAGCGCCTGCCGGAACGACCATGGCATATTTCCTGCTGGCTGCAGGCACATTATCGCTGAGCGTTGTCCAGCTGCCACCGTTATTTACAGAATACTGCACCGTGAAACTATTGCTCTCATTTCCGTAAGCTGACCAACGGATATTTTCTGTTTCGCCGGGCACCCATTTTTCTCCGCCAAAAGGATACTCCACAATAACGGAGGTGCGTACGATTTCATAACTAACAATGTATTCCTGCGGCCCGAAAGGGAGTTCAAATCCATTAACATGTATGGTGTATGTGCCGGCGGCCGGATTTTCGATTATTACCTGCTCAATATTATTCACGTGGTCGGCCCCTTCCACGGCTATATTATTTACCCCAGCCGGGGAGGGGTTTAAGACGAGCGGTCTGTGCAAGGTCGACGCAGGGGTGGAAAGGGTAAGGTCAAGGTCGTTTACAAGGGCAACGGCTGCGTTAATGGCGGCAGCCGTATCTGCCCAATACAACATTACTTTTAAACGCCTGGTGTTGGCAGGAACACCAATGAGATGGATAGTATTGCCTCCATTTGAAACCGTATTGGTAAAATAGCGGTTGCTGTCGATTGCTTCCACTGCACGCCGCGCATTCAGCATGCCAAATCCAAATGTAAAATCCGGGCCTGCATTCCCAAGGTCTTCTGCGGTATTACAGGCGAGTGCCTTGATAAGGGAGCTTTTAGGATTGGCGCCGCCGTGAAGCTGGCGGTACCGTTCATACATTAAAGCCAGCGAACCGGTAGCGACCGGGCTTGCCATACTGGTTCCTGAATTCAATCCGTAGTTGTTATAAGTAACTGTTGAATTGATAGCTGTACCCGTGGTGGTAATCTCTGGTTTTATCCGGCCATCCATAACCGGTCCCCGGCTGCTAAAGCCCGCGATACTATAATCTACTGAATTGATAGCCCCGATCGTAAGCACATTTTTTGCGCTTTGCCATCCCGACTTTACCGTGGCATAACTTAACGGGTAGGGCGCACAGGCATAACCTCCGTCATTACCGGCAGCCACCACGTGGGACAACTCCGGGAATTTACCCTGTTGCTGGTCAATATAATTACTCAAAACATCATACTCGCCATTCCCCGGACAACCATCCTCTACGGAATAATAGGAATTGTTAGTAAGCGACATCCTGTTATCGGTGACATAGGCAGGGGCATTGATAATAATATCGCTGAAGTACTGGTTGAGCAGTGTAGCCCTGGGCGCAATGCCGCGATTTTTTATATTAATGATACCGGCGCCTCCTGCTGAACCGGCTACATGCGTGCCGTGATCGGCAGGTACCCAGGGACTCCGGTTGATGAGCCTCCCTGTAAAATCAATATGGGTTGAGATATCGGCATTGTCCCCAATTCCAATGGTAACTCCTTTGCCATTTAAATTCTTTCCGTTAAAAGCATTGAGCCCGCTGATCCCATGTGTTCCGATGCTGTTATAATTGAGCAGCTTATCCGTAACGGCCTGTAAACGGATACTGCTGACAAATGGCATTGCAGCGATGGCATTTATTACTGCTTTGCCCGCCTCTATAAAAACAATAGTTGAGTTATCGAATTTACCCGGTAAAATATTTGCCCCTGCCTGCTGCAGGTATTGTATCACCGTGGCCCTGGCGATCGTTGGGTAAAAGCTTACAGCGATCAGCTTTGCATCCTGTTTATTGACAGAGGGTTTATCGTTTACAATCCTGGGGTCTATCTTATAAAACGGCGGAATAGCATCAATGGATATGATACTGAAGACTCCTGCGGAAGAGAAATTGAAATTGTCCCTGACGGTTGCCAAAAACGCGTTGCCGGGCAGGTAATCATGCAGCTCAACACCTGCGCGTTTTAAATTTTCCTGCACCTTCCCGGAAGGAAGTGCTGAAAACTGCACCAGCAAAAAATATTGTTGCCCCAAGCCGGAATTTGTAATCGCTTCTTTTCGGAAACTTCTTTTGGTGATATTCTTTTCCGTTTTAAACCTGCCGGTTGAAAAAAGTACGTCCTCACCGGAATTTTGTGCAAACACAACGGTGGAAATAAAAAGAAAAAAAATGGTTGACAAAAAGCGATGTCCGGTTTTCATTCAATGGGTTTTATTGGGCCGTGATCTCAGCAGGTTTATAACAATATAAAGAAAATACGCTAAAATGACAAACTGATTACGGTTATAGTTGCTTTGGTAATGCCGGTTATGGAGAGCACGGAATGGGTGGCCGACGCTGTTTACCGGTAAATCCATTACATAAGATCGAAATACGTGAAAAATTATCCGCTATCTTTGCAGACGGATGAACCTGGAGATGTTGTTGAAAGATTATGCAAATGATCCCCGCTGTTTTCAAATTGCGGACAGGATCACTTTGTCTAAACCGCAGCAAATCCATCTTTCCGGCCTTCATGGCAGCGCTATCTGTTTTATCCTCTCTGCTGTTTTTAACCATAAAGCGACCAGCCAGCTAAACCACATTGTGGTTTTAAGAGATGCTGAAGAAGCCGCCTATTTTCATAATACTTTTGAAAACCTTACCCAGGTACTGGATGTTTTTTATTTCCCTTCTTCTTTCAAAAACAAAAAAAATTACCGCCTGCTAAACAGCAGCCATGTGATGCTGAGAACCGAGGCACTTACGAGAATCGCCGCCGGAAGCAATAAAAAAGTGCTGATCACACACCCGGAAGCCTTGTTCGAGAAAGTGGTACTGCCTAAAACATTATCGGAAAACATTATTTCTATTAAACAAAGCGAAACGATCAACGTAAATAGTATCCTCGAAAGATTTGTCGATAATGGCTTCGAGCGCACTGATTTTGTATACGAGCCCGGCCAGTTTGCCGTAAGGGGCGGGATACTGGACATTTATTCCTTTGGCAATGAAAAACCTTACCGGATAGAATTATTTGGCAATGAAGTAGACAGCATCCGCATATTTGATCCTGAGTCGCAATTGAGTGAACGTAAATTATTACAGGTAAATATCATCCCAAATGTAGAAACCCAATTTGAAACGGGCGACAGGGTTTCGCTGATGGAATTTTTACCGGCAAATACGGTGGTGTGGATGGAAGACTGGCAATACATCAGGGAAAAGATAGAACAGCAAGAGGAAGACCTGGATCTCTACCTGGAAATAACGAAGCCGTCTACAGGGACAAAGGCCCCGGTTGAGGAGGATAATGAATTGAATCAAAAGGCGGAAGTGACAATCGACGATTTTGTGAAAGCCGGTGTTATCCAGGAGCAGGTGATGCTTCGGCACGTTATTGAATTTGGATCCAAAACTTATTTTGCTTCACTTCATAAAAATCCTGCTTTCTCCCTTATACAATTTTCAATACGGTCACAACCTTCTTTTAACCGGCAATTCGATCTGCTGATAAATGACCTGAAGGGATACGAAGCAAAGCAATACAACATCTATATTTTTGCGGACAACCCAAAGCAGCTGGAAAGGCTCCATATAATTTTTACCGACCTTAAAGCGGACATACAGGTCATTCCGATACCCACTTCTATACATGAGGGTTTTATTGATGATGGCCTGAAAACGGTATGTTATACGGATCATCAAATTTTTCAGCGGTATCATAAGTATAGGGTAAAGCAAGCCTTCAGTAAGAACAAAGCCCTTACCCTAAAAACCTTACGGGAATTACAACCCGGGGATTATGTAACGCATATTGACCATGGAGTGGGCGTGTACAGCGGGCTGCAAAAGATCGAGGCCAATGGCAGGATGCAGGAAGCGGTAAGGATACAGTATAAAGACGGCGACCTGCTGTACGTAAACATTTCCTCCCTGCACAAAATCGGGAAGTACAGCGGGAAGGAAGGCACCGTGCCGAAAATGAACAAACTGGGCAGCGACGTATGGAACAAATTAAAAGAAAAAACAAAAAAGCAGGTAAAGGACATTGCAACAGACCTGATTAAATTATACGCCCAAAGGAAGAGCCAGGCAGGCTTTGCACATAGCCCTGATAATTATATGCAGACCGAACTGGAGGCCTCTTTTATTTATGAAGATACGCCCGACCAGGGCAAGGCAACAGAAGATGTAAAAAGGGATATGGAAAAACCTTCACCCATGGACAGGCTTGTATGCGGTGACGTAGGTTTTGGCAAAACCGAAGTGGCCATCCGGGCGGCCTTTCAACCCGGCAGCGATGATCACCCGGCAGCCATTCATGTGCCAACCACCATTGTGGCTTACCAGCAGTATAAAACATTTGGCGACCGGCTTAAAGAGTTCCCGGTGACCGTGGATTTTATAAACCGCTTTAAAAGTGCGAAAGCAAAAAAAGATACTTTGCAAAAAGTTGCGGAAGGAAAGATCGATATTATCATTGGCACTCATTCCTTACTTAGTAAGGAGGTGAAATTTAAAAATCTTGGCCTGATGGTAATTGATGAAGAGCAAAAATTTGGCGTGGCTGCAAAAGAAAAATTAAAGCAATTAAGAACAACTGTTGACTCGCTAACCCTAACGGCAACGCCTATACCAAGAACTTTACAATTTATTAATGGGTGCAAGGGATCTTAGTATTATCAATACCCCGCCGCCTAACCGCCAGCCGATACAAACCGAGGTGATGGTCTTTAATGAAGATGCCATTCGCGACATTATTTATTATGAAACGGAAAGAGGTGGCCAGGTGTTCTTTATTCACAACCGGGTAAACGGCCTTGCTGAAATGAAAGGGTTGATACAAGGGCTTTGCCCGGATATAAGTATCGCCTTTGCGCATGGGCAAATGGATGGTGATCAACTGGAAGATACCATTCTTGATTTCATGGATAAGAAATACGATGTGCTTGTTTGTACCAATATCGTGGAAAGCGGTGTGGATATCCCGAACGTAAACACCATCATCGTGAACAATGCCCATCAGTTTGGATTAAGCGACCTTCACCAGTTGCGTGGCCGCGTGGGCCGTAGCAACAGGAAAGCATTTTGTTATTTACTGGCCCCGCCAAAAAGTACCCTGCCACCGGACAGCCGTAAGCGATTGGATACGCTTGAACAATACAGCGACCTGGGCAGCGGGTTCCAGATTGCCATGAGGGACCTGGATATCCGCGGAGCGGGTAATATGCTGGGTGGCGAACAAAGCGGGTTTATTGCCGAGATAGGATTTGAAATGTACCAAAAGATCCTGGATGAGGCGATAAAGGAATTAAAGCGTTCTGAATTTAAAGAGCTTTTCAAAGAAGAGATTCACCAGCAGGATGATTTTGTAAAGGACTGCAGTATCGATACCGACCTGGAAATTTTAATTCCGGATACCTACGTTGAAAGCATAACCGAACGACTAAGTTTATACAGCAGGCTGGATAATTGTGAAACAGAAGCGGACCTGGCTGATTTCCATGCAGAAATGGCTGACCGTTTTGGACCCGTGCCTTCACCTGTAGCCGATTTGTTTACCACCGTCCGTTGCAGGAAAGTAGCCGTAGAACTCGGCTTTGAAAAAATGATATTAAAGAATGAAACCTTGAAATGCTTTTTTGTTAGCAACCCCGAATCGCCCTATTTTCAAAGCGAAACCTTTAATGGAATTTTACAATTTTTACAAAAAGGAACCAATAAAGCAAATTTAAAACAGGTAGGTAAAAATGGTATCCTCGTTGTGGAAGAAGTAAAGACAATGAAAACCCTATACAACTTTTTAAAGAAGATGAAGGAGTCGTTACAATAGAATACAGCAGAATTTATTTATTCCAAAAGGCCGGGTAAATAGAATGTTAAATAAATCGTTAAACTGCTGTTTACCCCGATATAATCCTGCCCTGTGCTACATCCTGGCAGTATTCCCTGGTTCAGCATTTAAAAATTTGAGTACATTCGCTTTTTTATAAACAGCGTTTTAATTTTGTATGGTGGAAGAGCCTGTCATTTATCCCTATCTCAAAAACAGTAGCTGGAGCGAAGCCAGGACAAGCCCTCTATTTCGCAGGAAAGCAATTGTGGCGATTGTAATATTTACCACGATAATGATGTTGCTCCCATATTTTTTTGCAGTGATTGAAGCCCGGGAGGGTGTTGTATTGAACGACTGGTTACTTCAACAAATACCTGCACGGGATTGTTCAATTACTCTTTTTATATGTCTATGGTCAACATCCCTCCTGGCTATGGTCCGAAGTTTCCAGCATCCTGGAATTTTTTTAAGAATAATATATTTGCTTATTGTAATAACGCTTACACGGGTTGTAACCATTTCTTTGTTCCCACTCGAACCGCCGCCCGGCATCATACATTTAACCGATCCTTTGACCAGTCTCACTTACGGGGGAAGGGAATTATTTATTACAAAAGACCTTTTTTTTTCCGGCCATACTTCTAATATATTTATGATCTGCTTATGCCTTCAAAAAAAGAAGGACAAGTTGTTTGCCCTCTTAACTACCATCATGATCGGTACCCTTGTGTTGGTGCAGCACATACATTATACCATCGATGTTATCGTCGCGATAATTTTCGCTTACGCCCTGGTACAAATATCCAAACGGGTAAGTTTTCTCAATGTATAGTACAGCAGCTACCAAGAATAATAAAAGGTAATTATATCTCTTCGCTCAGCGGATAAGCATTGTTGTTCCCTGCCTGGTAATTACATTACCAGCATACCCTGTTCCTGAAGCTATCCAGGTAAATACACCGGAATTTTGCGCTTTACCCTTGAAAAATCCATTCCAGCCGGCATTGGCAACAGTTGTAGAAAATACTGCCTCACCGAGCCGGTTATACACCGTGAAATGCTTGAATATTTTTAACCCGGCGGGGATGGGTCTAAGCAGGTCATTTAACCCGTCACCGTTAGGGGTAAACGCCGCGGGCACGTATATCTCGGGGCCGTCATATATTTTTATACGAATGGTGTCAAAAGATTCACAACCAAAAGGAGTAAATGCTTTGAGGATAGATATGTTGTCTTTACTGTTCGTGGCCACCGGGTTGGGAATACCCGGATTGTTTAAACCGGCGGAGGGCCGCCATTCATAACTTATTCCGCCACTGCCCTGCAATTGCACCGGTTGATTATTGCAGCAATGGTATCATTACCTGCAGCCTGGCATAGATGGTTATGCTCCTGGATATAGTGTCTGAAAAACATCCGGCAGGAACGCCCGAGGCTTACCGGGAAGTTACCACCCCCGGCAAAAAGATGCTGCGTGTCCTGCGCAGTGGAAACAGTTCCGTCGTCAAAATTCCAAAGCCATTGAGCAACATCCGTCCCCGGTTTCCTCAAGCCTTTGAAAATAACATTGGTATTTTTACAGGCATTCGCGACGTTAAAATCAACGACCGGCTGCGGGTTGATAAACATGGTGGCTGCGGCGGTGTCACTCCTGCATCCCTGGCTATTTTGCACCACCAGTTTAACCCGGTGGTTGCCGCTGGTAAAGGTGGTAACCGCATTTTGATCAGTTGACGAAACGGCATTATCAAAACTCCAGTTCCATCCATTTATCATACCTGAACTTATCGTGGAGGAATCCGAAAACCGCGTAGCACTATTTTCACATAAGGGTAATTCATACCCGAATTTGGCTATGGGAGCAGCTTCAATACTGATCAACTTTTTTGAGGTATCCGAAGAACATCCATAACTGTCGGTTACCACTAACCGGATGGTAATATCACCTGTTAGCATATAGGTGCCAGTAGCATCTTTACCAGTAGAGGTAATACCGTTACCAAGATCCCACCAATAGCTGCTCACAACACCCTGACCGACCGCGTAAGAAGAATCGGCAAACAATGCCGGAGTATTTAAACACAAGGGTGTATTGCTAAAATAAGCCACCGGCTGCGGCAGGATAGTTATCGTTTTTAAAACAATATCGGCTGCACATCCATTAATGCTTTCAATTGTAAGGGAAATGATATGTTGCCCGGGTAGAGCGTATTGATGCGAAGTGCTTTTTGTATCGGCAAGGATGTTTGCAGCCGAATCCAGGTTCCATCTCCAACTGGCAATTTCAGCTTCGTTTCCATCAGTTGTGCCCGTAAATTCTACAGGTTTACCGGCGCACTGAACAGCATTAAATGAAAAATCGGCAATGGGTTTGCGGTACACCTCTATTATCTGAACCATGGTGTCTGATACGCAACCTTCAAAAGAACTTACTGCCAGCTTTACTGTTTTAAGCCCGGGTGTTGTAAATAATTTATAAGGTCGCCTTGCAGTATCGGTTTGCCCGTTGCCAAAATCCCAATACCACTTATTTATAGTGCCGAATGTGGCGGAAGAAGCATCGTTCAATCTAAATGACGAATCCAGGGCGCACGCATTTTGAAAAGTGAAGTCTGCCAGGGGCACACTTCCTATTACCATGATTTGTGTATTTATTTCAAGGCAGCCATCGGCACCCAATACGGCCTGAACAACCGTATAGTTCCCCGCTACTTTGTAAGTATGCTCGGGGTTCACATTTATTGAATCGATGGGGCTCCCGTCACCAAAATCCCAATAGAATTTTTGCAGCGGTGCAAAAGAAACAGTCGAATCAATAAACCTGATATTTTCACCGATGCATTTCTTTTGATCTGCTAATATTCTGAACACAGGTTTCAGTGCGGTGCACATTTGCTGTAAATTTTTGGAGCCGCCGGTACTGCCGGTAAACCCCCAAAACACCATTGGATCCCCCTGAAAAACATCCCCTTCAAGATCTATTACCGCACTCACCCTTAAAATGCCATCTATGTACGCCGAAATGGTTTTGGCACCGGCATCCCACTTAATTCTAAATATGTGCCACTGGCAATCCTCAATGTTATCACTGCCTGCCAAGGCAGCAACAGGCCCCGCTATATTATTTATCGGGAGGGGTGCAATAGAATCCTTGTGGTTAAGGTCTCCATTTAACTGGATAGCAATATGGTCGAAATAAGGGTCTCCATCCGGCCCGGCCATGTCAGGGCTACCATTTTGCCAGGTATCAATGGTAACGCCAAGAGAGGGGCTTACCCCGGAATAGCCAAGCCCGTTACCGGGGGTGCCCACACTTGTGCTGATGGGTTGCAGTACAAAAGCTATTCCGTCTGCACCGGTATTATCCGCACATCCTAAAAAAACATCGAACTTAAAATCAAAGGACTGGGTTAGAACGATCTTGTTATTATTCCAGACAGAGCCTGTTTGGTTGAGGGCGTCATTCGTGAGCGTATAACAATGGCAATCGTTCTGGGATGCGTTGCCATTGAGGGTATATTGAGCAAAAACCCCTTTCCCCACAAATAAAAAAACCATCAAGATGGTGCATGTCCTTGTCATAAAATATTCATACGCTGCGAGTTATAAAATTTATTATGGTTTTTGTCAAATGCACAAAAAAGCCATCCGCTGTTTTGGCGGATGGCCTGAATTAGTTTACAGGGTTGATTACCAGCTTTTTTTGGCCACGCCGTCTTTAACAGCTTCCAGGGCCCTTGCTTCGCCCAGCATTGTTGTCATTTTATTACCTTTGCCGTCATGACCCTGTGCCATGTATCCGCCCCGGGCTGTTTTGGTTATCACTGCATCCTGCATGGGAACGTTTTTTTCTTTCGTTTTCATACAATAAGCTGTTAACATGTTTGACATTTTGTAGAATTTATGGTTAGTAAATATAGTTGAAGCAGTAAACTTCAGGGTACAAGCTACTAAATATATTGGTGTTGGCAAAAAATAGGGCTTGTAAGCGGTGTTGGCACCCCCTTCTCTGCTGCCTACATTTATACCTTTTTATATGATGGCAGGCAAAGAGTAAGAGGCTTATAAAATGGGCCGCCTTCCGGCAGCCCACCATTCTTAAAATAAAAAAACTACGGTGTATATATTGAGCCGGTCCGGCGGGATGCTCTGGCGGAAACGGTCGCTGTAATCCGTGTACTATATCCGGTTAAAAAATCTGATAATTGAAACAGGATTCTCATCGTCAATTTTACCGGCGGCTTCGGTATCGCAAACTACCTGCCCGACGTTTGTCTTCAGACAACCATTAGCCATAACCGTTTTACTGGCGCCCGAGGGTAAAATTAAAGCGGCAACCAGTAAGGAAGCCGATAAAGCCCGTTTAATGACTGGATACTGTTTCATAATGTTTGTATTCATTTTGAAACAAATTTACATTGCCTAACCTTCCTTCACTATCACATAAATATGTGAAAGAGTATAAATCAACTGGTAGTGAATCTAAATGTTGCCTGGTACTGCTTCCGGGGGTACATCGTACAAATACAAGCATGATCAGGCGGTAAAACTGTGATGGAGATAGGGGAACCGAAAAGGGAAGGCACACACAAAGTATACTTTTGCCTGGCCTGCTACCGTGAGGGTGGCTTTATACGATTCTGTCTTTAAATGCTTTGGCAACGGCTTCACTTTTACTGTTCACATGCAATTTTTCGTAGATTTTTTTTATATGGCTTCTTACCGTGTCAATGGCAATGAACATATCAGAAGCGATCATTTTATAGCTAAATCCATCGACCAGTAATTGAAGTACTTGCTTTTCACGGTCAGATAAATGATAATCTTCCCCTTTTTCATTATTCATGGAAGAAAACATTTTCAATACCTGGGTGGCGATGGAAGCTGTCATAGGCGCGCCACCGGTTTGGGCCTCCGCTATATATTCGAGCAGTTTACCGGGCGGGGTTTTTTTCAGGATGTAACCATTTGCACCATTACTGATTGCCTGGAAAACATTTTTATTATCATCGAATACCGTAAGCATCAGGATCTTCACTGTTGTGTTGCCTGCTCTTATCCTTTTCAACCCTTCAATCCCGTTTACACCAGGCATATCGATATCCATTAATATTACATCCGGGTTAAACGCTTCCACCTCCTCTACTACGTTATTACAATTCTTAAAACCGGCCAGCACATCAAAGCCTTCTGAGCCGCTGATAAGCATGGTAAGCCCCTCTCTTAACTGGGGATTGTCTTCATAAAGTAAAACCTTTATCATATAGCTAATTTAACGTGGGAAGAGTGGTTAGCAAAATTTTAACAAATTTAGTCGCTTAATTTATGTCAAACAACCACATGATAATGTGAGCGTTTTTACAAGGGCCTTAAATTAAACTTCCGGGGAGACAAGGGGGCAGGATTTACTTTCTGTCCGGAATTAAATTCCTTCGCACGCTTTCTTCTTAATGCCCTGGAGCGGTTCAACCCAAGTTCAAATCTAAAACCCCCTTCCCCCGGTCATGATCTTATATGCTTTAGGTATGAGGGAGCGCAAAAACGCGCCAGTGGCAACACAAAAAACGAGCACTGCTGCAGGAGCCAGGATATAGGTTAGCAAGCGGTAATAACGGAGGTGGTGCCAGGTATCAAACATAAACATGGTAACGTACTGGATAATGGGGACATGCAGCGCATAAATTATAAATGCAAAAGCAGTGGTCCATACAAACCACCTTTTTCGCATGCACCATCTCACGATTTCATCCCCGCTATACCATACTGCGATGATACCGGCCGCGATCGTTATCGTATGTAAGGTGATAAGGACCCAAAAAGCAACGGTAGACCAGAAACTTACCGTTGTATCGACCTCTAGTTCGAAAGCCATAAAAGTTTTAATAACACTTAATCCCAGGAAGAACAGCCATCCCAGGTAATTACTATACCATTGCGGTTTCTTGTCGATATGAAAATTGCTTTTCTGTAACCATATACCCAGAGAGAAAAAGAATACTCCCTGTCCTTCTATAAATATAAACTGGAAACCCAGGTACCATAACAAAAACGCAATGGAGAACCATAGGCCCGGGTATTTCGTTACCAACCATTTGAAAAGCGGGTAAAGGAGATTATAGATAAACAGGCTTCGTATGAACCATAGCTGGAAGGATACGGGGGCTACTGCCCAGCGCTTCAGGATGCCCCACCAGCCTATTTCGGAATAAGGCCGGTTGTCGCCTAACTGGTCAACTTCAGCGTTTACAACCAATTGCGCCGTATAGGGAAATTGCTGCAATAGAAAAGTAATCGCAAGTCCGGCAGCGCTCCAGAAAATATAGGGAATTATTAGGGTAGTAATGCGGTTGTGGACGCGCTCACCATAAGGACGGTGATCCCGCAGGGCAAATATATATGCCGAAATAATAAATAACATAGGTATCCGGAAACGAAGGGCGCCATTGGCTAAAAAATATTCTATAAAAGTAGTGAAGGTAAGTTCCTCGTTCACCATGCTGTATGGTTGCAAATACCCATCCTTTAAATTATATCCATGTACAAACACCAACAAGGCAATGCAAACAAATGAATAAAACCGGAATTTCTGGCTGATGAAACGGTTCATATTTAATACATTAATACGGGCAATTATACAGCTCCGGCGGCTGGGTTTTCCTGATGAAGGATTGGAGGCGGGTTTGATCAGTTATCCATTGAACACAGGTAAATCAAACCGGCAATACCCGACAAGGTTTAAGAGGAGAACCCGCAATCCGTTTTAAGGAACAGGAGAATTTAAAGGTATCCTGACATTTACCGACGTGCCCTCTCCTGCTTTTGATTGAATGGTCACCTTCCCCCGCATGGCATCCGCACGCTTTTGCATATTCCCCAGGCCATTGCCATCATCTGCCGTGGCCACATTAAAGCCAATACCATCATCTTTAACAACAAGGTTCAACATTTTATCATCAACAGTAATCCCCATAACAACCCTGGAAGCTTTTGAATATTTGGCAGCGTTATTTACCGCTTCTTTAAAAACCAGGAAGAAATCCCTTCGCGCTTCCATGTTTAATTTAACGTCATAGACTCTATCTTCAGCTTTAAATTCCAGGTCAATCTCCTTCGGCTCCAGGGCATTCGTGGCGAACTCCCGCATACGCGCTATAATTTTTTGCATACTGTCGTTGCTGGGTTTGATGCTCCATACAATATCATCCATGGCATCCATCATGCGCTGGCTGTTGTCTGTTATTTTGGTGAGGTACTCCGTCGTTTTAACCGCATCGGCACCCATTTTACTTTTGGCCATTGAGCTCAGGATATTGATAGTGCTTAAGGTGCTGCCCATATCGTCATGCAGGTCGCGGGCAACCCGGTTCCTTAATTTTTCTACAGCCATCAGTCGTTTTACCCGCATGTCGTGTATCCCATAGATGATAAGGGCAATAAAAAATAACAGGGTGCTGATAAACCAGTAGGTGCGCCAAAATGTGGGCTTGATCGTTATTTTTATTTCTGTAATTTCTTTGGACCGCTGCCCTTCAATGTTTTCGCAATAAATTTTAAAAGTATACTTCCCGGGGGGTAGTAAGGAGTAATTAACATATGCCGATTTATCGGCTTTTTCCCACTCTTCATCCAGTCCTTCCATTTTATAATAATACGTCAGCCTGTCGCGTTGTAAATAGCTTAGTGAAGCAAAAAAAATGCTGAATGATGTTTGATCGCTTTTTAATTGGATTGACCCGTTTTTCAATAAGGAATCAATGGGCAGAAACTGGTTGAAGATTTTAAAATCAGTTATGGTTACCGGTGGTGGCAATTGGTTAATGGAGTAAACGGAGGGGTGAAACATGATCATTGCATTACTGCCGGCAAACATAATGTAACCGTTACCGAGTTTTAAGTCGGCCGCGTTTGTACGCTCCCCTAATATTATACCATCCTTCCGGCCATAAGGGGTGATGCGCTGGTTATTCGGATTGTAACGGCAAAGGCCATTAGAAGTGATGATCCACAGGAAACCGCTTTCATCCATGCGCAACCTCGCCACCGTATTGGATGGCAACCCGTCTGCATAGGTTACGAGCCTTACTGTTTTTGCCTTTTTGTTAATGAAATTTAATACGCCCGCACTTAACACGATGATGCTGTCATTGAGCTGCTCTATATCACTTCCCGTATTACTATAAAGACTGTTCGTGCCCTTATTAACCGTATAACGCTGCATCATTTTACCATCTTCGGGATTGATAGCGTAGAGCCCTTTTTCATGACTGGACAACCAGATCCATCCCTGTTTGTCGATAAAAACTTTGTAAATAATGGACCCGATGTCGTGTACCACTTCGAACTTGTTGTCACTATATTTTACCAACCGCCCGGCCTGCGTACCAAACCACAACCTCCCCTGCCTGTCTTCGGTAATGTACCGAATGGTACTGTTATTAAATTCGGGAGGTGAGAGATAGCTGGTTGTTTTTTTCGCGGGGTGATGCACCAATAGAATGCCATCATTACAACCCACCCACACATTACCTGTCGCTGTTTGCCGGCTCATGCACCAGGTGTTCTT
>JBBJMD010000265.1:0-4416 GCA_037719925.1 Ferruginibacter sp. | reverse complement strand
TAAACTTAACGCTGAATTACCGGATCCGGCAGGCAAAGAAGGTTAAACCTAAGAAAACAGAATTGACGGAGGAATGATTGGCCGGAGGTATTTCCACAGCAACTCCTACCAATATTCACAAGCCGATTTCATTCAAAATAAAATCTTTTGACCCATTAGGCCCGGTTATTTCCAGGCAGGCTTCTGATTTGACGCCGGATATAAATAGGTTAAAGGAAAAAAAAGGACAACATTCACGTTCGGTTTTGATGAATTCAAATATTTCATCAAGCATATTATCTGAACCTGTAAAAATAAAGGCAAATCCATTTTCGATTTCATTTTTCCTTGTAACCTGCTTTTTTAAGTTTGCGATCAGGGTCATTTTACGATGGTGAAATTCAGGTGCCGTAAGTTTGCAGGAAAGTAGACTGGCCGGAATAGGCGATCCTTGATGAGTGGATCCAATATCGTTTATAATAGCTGCCATAATTAAAAGATGAATTGTCGGAATACGTACCTACCGTTTTTAAATATATAATTTATAACACTATTGTTCAGTAAAATAGACGGTTTGCGACACAAGATTCGTTTGTTACAGTTACCCTTGCGATGATGCAGCGTTACTGTGGAAACCCAAGCGATACTTTGATCAGGAAGTTTGCTTTTTCTTTTTTATTTTCTCCGCGTCTTCTGCCAGGTTTTCCTGCACCCTGAACTTTACAATTTCACTTACGAGGTTAAAAGGCAACGGTCTGTCTATCGGGAATTTAACGGAGCCTTTTGCCCTTTCATAGCCAGCCAATTCTTTTTTAAATGCTTCAATTCCCGAAGGCGTTGGATAGAAGCCGATATGCGCCTTGTAAGCTGCATAATACACCAGCATCCCTTTCAATTTAAAAGCCGGCATATTATAACTGATCACCTCTTCTGCTTGCGGAGCGGCTTTTTTAATTGTCTTCCGTAGTTCTTTTAAAATGCTTTTTGTTTTTGGGGGAAAGGTGGCGATATAGTCATCCACCGTTGTAAATTTTGTAGTAACTGCCTCCATATTGATTTTTTTAGTAATAAATAAAATTGACTTTATCAATTGCCACACAAACTTCCCAAAAGTATTTAAAAAATAAGGAATGGAAAAGCGACAAAAAGCACCCTTCTTTGCGACAAAGTATACAGGTCGTTAAAAAATGAGGAGTTTAAAAAAACGAGATAATAAATAATAAAATTTGGTGATTACAATTAAAGTAATTTAGATAAATGTTCATTATTTCACCTTTATCCTTCATCTTATTAGTACAATACGATATTGTAATGTAAACACTAATATGCCCCGGATTGGATATAATTTCAGACATGGTAATCTGCATTATATCCTGCATTAAAACCGGGGGAGCGTATTTAAAATCTTTACACCTTCGGTTTAATAAAACAAAGTAACAATGTCGAATACTGCAATTAAATTTTCACTGCACGAAGACTGGGTAGTGGTAATTCTTGGGTTTTTAATTATCGGGTTAGCCGTTATGGGTTTAAGGCCGGTCAGCCCTGTTTATAACTGGGCTGGAACTACCGACCTGGCTGGTAAAGTATTGTCAATAGGTAATCTCACTAAAATCGGCATACAATTTTTATTTTTATTGGCCGTTGCTTTTATCGGGGTATTATTAACAGGTAAACCGGTGAAATTTTTTTTATATACATTTTCCGTGGTGTATATTATTACGGTTGCTGCCCTTATAATTGCCGGCAATAATGTAATAAAATCCTTTAACCTGGAGGTTGTTATTTTTAGCCTGGCCATTGGATTGATCATAAGTAATTTATTCAATTTGCCTGAATGGTTTCGTAACTCTTTGTCGACTGAATTATTTGTAAAGATCGGCCTGGTAATATTGGGCACCTCGATCATATTTTCAGATATTGTATCAAAAGGCGCTGCAGGCTTATTGCAGGCACTGATAGTGGTAATTTCCGTATGGTATTTTGCTTATTGGCTTTGCAAAAAAATGAAAATAGACGGGGAGCTCACGATGATGATCGCAAGTGCCGTCTCTATTTGCGGTGTATCCGCAGCCATTGCCACTGCCGGGGCGATCCAGGGGGATACAAAAAAGTTGTCTTATGTAATTTCACTGGTGTTGATCTGCGCCATACCGATGATGATCGGGATGCCTTACCTGGCCCAAATGATGGGCCTTTCGCAGGAAGTTACCGGTGCCTGGCTTGGTGGCAGCATTGATACCACGGGCGCTGTAATAGCTTCCGGGAAAATTGCAGGGGACGAAGCCGTAAAGATCAGTACGATCGTTAAATTTTCGCAGAATGTCTTGTTGGGGATCGCGGCTTTTGTAATCTCTGTTTACTGGACCTATAATAAAAAAGCAGTGGAAGGAACGGTTCAGAAACCTACCTTGGGTGTGATTTGGGAAAGGTTCCCCAAATTTGTATTGGGTTTTATAGCAGCCTCTTTTTTGTTTTCGTTTATTTTGAATGCAACTACAGTTCTTGCAGTAAAAGAAAGCTTAAAAAATATTCAGTCCGCATGGTTTGCGCTGGCTTTTACCAGTATCGGCCTTGAAACCAAATTTTCCGATTTGTTCAAAGGCAATAGCTTTAAACCGATGTTTGCCTTCCTGATCGCCCAGTTATTTAATGTGCTCGTGACACTTATTGTTGCTTACCTGTTGTTCAGGTAACCTGCCTTTATCGTTCCGCGGTTCCTGTTTGTTTGTTGGAGAAATTTCATCTTTGTACATTCCCGGTACCTTATAAAACGATGAATTGAATGCCGAAAAGGAGGCTTAGCTACTGACAATATCTCCATAATCTATAAAAAGTTCTTCACCGGTTTTAATATCCCTGGTTGCTTCAAAAAAAGCGCCCTCACTTACAGACATTAAATTAGGTGTATCTGAATGATTCAGGAAATTGACAAGGTCCATTTTCTTAAACCCGTATTCCGGTACATAATAATTGTCATCGTCATACAGACAATAAGTTTCAATCAGTTGTTTGGAATGAGAGGGCAAAAGATCAATCTCAGCGCGGGATATTTTCAGCCATTTGTCGTTTTCATTATCGATGTTTGAAAACATATGCCTGCATCCTTTAGGAATATCGTGGATAGCAAAAACACCGATACCTTCAATAGGGGAGGGTTTGATCATTACGTAGGTATTACCCGCAAGATCGGCTAACAGTTCTTCCTTGTTCATGAAAATTGCAACGAACAGATTTTTATTAGGGATTTGAAACGTATTCATTCACACGTACCTGTTCCAGATCTGGTTTTGACTCATCCGATAATTTAACCCGGCCCCGGTTCTTTCGTACTATCCTCGAGAACAAGGATATTTCTTTATCAAATATAAACCGGAAAAATAATTTGGTCCAGGAGGTATGATAAAATAAGGTATTGTAAAAGGCAGGTGCGCCTTTCTTTATTTCCGGCAACCTGTTCCAGGGTACAGATGGAAAGTCGTGATGCTCATTGTGAAACCCCACATTAAATGCGACAGCGTTAAGCGGACCGTAGTAGCTGTAGGTTTCCTGCTCCCCATGTGTTAAATAATGTTCCTGTATCCAGCGTGCTCCCAAAGGATGAAGCCCCACCGAAAAGAAAAAACTAAGGATCAAAAATACCAGCGCTTTTGGTCCAAGGATAAAAGTTACCAGGAAAGTGAATGCAATTTGCACCAACCAATTCAGCGCTACCCAGGAATCAAAAGGCTTTATTTCTTTTAACCGGTTGATCCTGAATACCTGGAACACGGGGTAAAATAGCAGCCATATTACTTTTCCTATAAAATAATTATCGATAAGCTTTGCTTCCCATTTATTTGGAAGGTCAGCGTCCAGTTCATGAATGCCCTGGAAAGAGTGATGTTTGATATGATATCTTTCAAACGACACCGAGCTGGGGAAAAGCTGTGGCATGTTGGCAAATATACCTGCGAGCCGGTTAGCTCCCGGCTTTTTAAATAATAACTTGTGTGCGCATTCGTGTATCATCACGAATAAGGCGTGATCAGCAAATGCCCCTAATAAATAAGCTGCGCCCAGCACGATCCACCACGATTGAGCGGATACCAGCCCGGCCAGCGTTACCTGGAATGCAACCAGTCCAACGATCGCGAAAATTGTTAATGGGTTTTTGCCAATTAGTTTCCTGATATGCGGATGTTTTCTTAGAATTTCTTTCGTCCTGTTGCGGTGTGGCTCGGGTAATTCAGAAAATACAAATGAATTTTTTTTAGTCATAACTGGAAATATATACTTATTGAATAAACACACTTTTTTTCATTCCTGATACCTGATTATTAAACCAGGTATTTGATCAAACTTTGTAATCAGTGGAATTTTTTGAGCTTTGAAGGATTGAATAAAGGCATGGATTTTTTTATGAGGAATTGTTCATTTCAAATTTACAATTATAAT
>JBBJMD010000089.1:0-15951 GCA_037719925.1 Ferruginibacter sp. | reverse complement strand
CGATATGAAGCCAAATTGAAAAACAAAAAGTTGAAACACGGCTTCCGTCCGCCCCATTTTGGAAAACCCAGTATTGTACGTTTCCCCTTCGTAAATATGTATCAACCAGCATACGGTGTCCGATTACTTAGGGTGTGTGCCAGAAGCGTAGGAACAAGACAGGCTCTTTTGCAAGGTTAGGATTTGTGTGTCGGCTTTGTGCGCCTTTCAATGTGCCTGCCATGGTGCGTTGGCACATTTGCCCTGCACTGTTATTCTGTTTCCAGACACAAGGCTTTTGAGGATACCTTAGCAGGACAAAATATCTTTTTAGAATGGCTGTTTGATCGAAAATAGGGGAAAACAAGATAGTTGACCTTTTTACGGGTCAGGACAACACAATCGGGTTGCAGCCTGAACGACCAATGGTCGTGATGATAGTAGCCGTTATCGAAGCCGGAATAAAATATAAATACCAACCAAAATACGATATGAACTGCAACAGTTTTGTAATAATTGTTCCTGAGAAAATTCATTCCAACAAAAGTGCTTATTAATATTTAAGATATCTGGTTTTTTCGCCTAATCGCGGCTTATGTACCGTCAACACCGGAAAAATATCGACCACAAGCATCTAGCTCTTTTTCTTGCCTTTGTTGGTGTTCTTCACCAACAAACCTCTATGTGTTGTAATGAGATAAGAAAGACCATTTGGTAACCCTCGCTGGGTAAAATAGAGTTGGAATTGGTTTGAATTTAACCGAACACAGTCCTGCTTTCTATTTTGCATTTTAAATGCTCTTCGGACACTTAAACGAACTGGCGTGATAAAGAAAAGGTATACTTCGCTGTTGTGACTGGTTCGGGTTGACATCAACAAGATAGCAATTTCTTATTTTAAGGCTCCATAGTGCGTATACCGGTATCCCAGCCTTACCCATAAGCCTTTTAAGGAGACCCCCAGCACGGCGTGCCTTAATTTTACAAAGTGAAAATATTGACTTCATAATTCAAAAATCATTATTTTAGTGAGAGATTGATTACGAATTATATCATACCGCCACACCCGTCATTACAACAATTTGTCGATAATTATATCTTGTCAACCTCGCACGGTAAAAAAATAACGCTAAAAAGTACCTGGCCGGCCAGTAATGAGACAAGTCTTATCTTTTACCTATCCGACCAGCCTTATCATTACAGTAGTGAAGGTTTAGCTTCACCTCTTCAAAACAAGCGGGGTTGTATTGTTGGCTTACTATCCCATTGCAACGGAACCGTTTCTTTTAACGGAGTGTATCACACCTTCATTATTCAGTTTAAGGCAAATGGTTTTAATAAGCTATTTCGTATGCCTGGAGCAGAGTTTGTTAACAAATTGTATTACCTGGATGAGGTGTTTGGTAAACAGGCAAAAGATTTAAACGAAGCATTACAAAATGTGACTGGAATACAGCCAATGGCTTGTTTTGCAGACAAATTTCTCTTCCATTCTTTAAACCTGCAGAAGAATTCTGTGAATTTATACGATGGCATAACCTACATCTCCAACGAACTATTCAACAATGCTCCTTTGTTAAGCGTAGACCAGTATGCATATAAGGCCAACATGAGTGTAAGAAATTTTTCAAGAAGGTTTAGTGAACAAACGGGCGTTTCACCAAAATTTTACTTTCGGCTTTTAAGGTTTAATAATGCCGTAAACACCAGACTAAAACATCCGCAAAGCAATTGGACCTCTATCGCCCATGACTGTGGTTATTTCGACCAGATGCACATGATAAAAGACTTTAAAGAATTTGCTAACGCGAATCCATCCTCATTTTTTCAAACTATCGCCGAATTTACAAGACCAGGCATTGATGTAACAGGCCCAGGACAAGAAGTTTATTCTGAACTAAACGCGAATCTTTCCTATGAAAAGTTTGTTTTAGTAAAACGGAACAACCTTTAAGTCATCGTTGTCTCGACTCACCGTTCCAAACTTGGCTGATTTTTACTATTCCAGCTTTACTGCTCACTCTAATTTCGTGGAGGATAAACATTTTGCAGGAAACATCTACAGTATGTTTTACTGTTCTCACCCATTAAATGTCAACGAAAATGAAACAATTAATAATTGTAACAGCAGCCGTAATATTCATTATTTCGGGTTGTAACAACAGCAATAAAATAGATGATGATAATAGCAAAAAGAAAGTTGAACAGGAAAATAGAGAAGAAAAAAACAAGCAGGTTGCCTTGCAATGTATACGTGCGTGGAGCAATGGAGATATAGATGAAATTGTAAAACATCTTGCCCAAAATACTGCTGATTATGGAGATGAAAGCACCCCGCCTGCAACTGGTATAGACAGCGTAAAATTTTTTGCGGAAACGTGGAATTCTTCGGTTAAAGATTATAAAGCCGACCATGAACTGGCTGTTGCCGATAGCGATTATGTGTTTGTTTACGCCGGTTGGAGCGGAACATTTAAAAGCGATTTTATGGGGATGAAAACAACTGGCAAGTCTTTCAAATTTAAAGATGTAGACATTTTTAAATTCGATGACAAGGGTAAAATAACCGAGCATCGTGCTGTACACTTCAGTACAGTTTTAAGGCAACTGGCAACTGAAACAAAATAATTTTAAAAAAACTGAAACTATGGCACAACAGCTTCCCCAGCCCGTTCAATTAATGCAAATGCTTTTCGGCTTTGCTGCTTCAAGAGCCATTGGCTTTGCTGCTGAACTTGGCATTGCTGACCTGGTAAAAGAGGAGGCTAAAAGTGCAGAAGAGTTGGCACAGCAAACTGGCATGCATTCGCGGTCGTTGTACCGTTTACTTCGTGCCTGCGCCAGTGTGGGTGTGTTTCGCGAAGATGATTCAAAACGTTTTAACCTTACCCCCTTAGCTCAACCATTATTGACCGAAGTACCGGGAAGTTTGCGGGCGTTCGCTACTATGATAAATACCGATTGGCAATTTCAAACCTGGGCTCATTTGCCTTACAGTATTGAAACAGGAAAACCGGCATTTAATAAAGTGCATGGCATGTCCTCCTTCGATTATTTTTGGTCACACGAAAAAGCAGGAAAAACATTTAACGACGCAATGACGAGCAACAGCGCTTTCAGTAGTGCAGCGGTTTTGGATGCATATGATTTTTCGGGTATCAACACCCTCGTGGATGTGGGCGGCGGTCACGGACTGTTGCTTGCTTCTATTTTACAAAAATATCCAACCCTGCACGGGATACTTTTCGATATGCCCGCCATCGTGGAGCAGGCAAAAGAACTAATTGATTCGTATGGCGTTTCAGACCATTGCGAACGAATGGGTGGAGATTTCTTCTCCGCGATTGCTGCACAAGGCGATGCTTATATTATGAAACACATCATTCACGACTGGGATGATGAGCAATGTATTACTATCCTAAAAAATTGCCGAAACACAATGACGCCCGGCGGCAAAGTGCTGGTGGTCGAAATGATAATACCTGGAGGTAATGAACCATCTATCGGCAAATTTATTGACCTGCAAATGCTGCTGTACCTGCCAGGTTGCGAACGCACAGAAGCCGAATATAGAATACTGTTTGATAAAGCAGGATTGCAGTTGACGAGGATAGTGCCAACCATGTCGCCGTTTAGGATTATAGAAGGTGTTTGCAAGTGACGAGATTCTTTTGAGCCCCGCAGTAGTTGTTCATGGCTTCCATCGTTGCGTCGCACACTTGTACAGTTGGTTATTATTCGGCAGAATAGAAATATATGTCTGTAACAAAACGATGTAAAAAAAGTAAACTAAACAAAATTGAAAATTCTTGAAGCCGCACCTGAACATAAAGAAGTAATAAAAAACCTGATGCAGTTTTATATGTATGATTTCTCCAGGTTTATACCACTTGATGTTGAAGACGATGGATTATTTGCGCCTTATTTAAATCTTGATAGTTAATGAAAAATACGTGGGTTTTGTTTTGGTTAGATTTATCGAAGCAAAAGAGCGCAGTTACTTTTCAGTAGCAGAATTCTTTGTGATGAAGAAGTACAGGCGGGCTGGAATTGGTACATCAATCGCCACATATGTCTTTGATTTACATAAAGGTGGATGGGAAGTTTTTCAAAAAGAAAGCAATAAGCCGGCGCAAATATTTTGGTACAAGGTTATAGACGAATTCACAAATGCAAAATTTACAGAACGATTTGAAGATGGAAGAAGGATACAAAGTTTTGTAAGCTAAAAAAACAATCCGTTAATCATTCACTATGGACGAAAAGCTATGGCTTGAGGAACTATGGAAAAAATAAATCTAAACATGTATGACCAACAATATTCCTAACAATTGGTACGAGACTTTTTTCTCCGGTATCAACTGTGAAATGTGGGAGAAAGCAGCAACACCTGAATGGACAAATGCTGAAGTTGCATTTATCAAAGACGTACTAAATGTGCAACGGGGGTCAGCCATTCTTGATATGCCTTGCGGAACAGGCAGACATTCTATTGCTCTTGCAAAGGATGGTTACCAACTAACAGCGGTCGATATTTCCAAAGAATACATAACTGCACTGAAAAATAAAGTAGAAGAGGAGCATCTGAACATCCAGGTAATAGAAGGAAACATTTTATCGCTGCAATTAACCGGTTCCTTTGATGGCGCATTTTGCCTTGGCAACAGCTTTGGCTATTTTAATTATGAGGGCATGGAAACGTTTGTAAATAAGGTTTCCAAAAGTTTAAAGCAAGGTGCAAAATGGATAATTAATACCGGGCTGATGGCAGAAAGTTTCCTTGCAAAATTCATTAAAGAAAGCAAGTATGAACTTCCCGGTTTGACGATGGAAATAAATAATGACTATGATGAATGGAACAGTTGCTTACTCACTACACTTACCTATACAAAAGATGGCAAACAGGAAGCCCATCGTTTTAAACACCATGTGTACACAGTTGCCGAACTCATAAGGTTGCTGGGTAAGTTTAATTTAAAAACAATTGCATTGTATAGTTCCACCGAAAAAACCGCTTATAAATTAGGCGATGTACAATTGTTCTTAATAGCCGAGAAAAGTTAGTTTAAGAGGTACCTTAATTAGAGTTCACCGCAACTTGCACAGTCCTGCTAGTCACCATAAAATTGCGGAAATCGCTTAAACCTATTCTTCGCGCTCCACAATGAATTTACAAGTACAAGGGAGTGACACAACCGGAGATCCACAAAGTGCATCTGCTCGTCAACAAAAAAGCGACAATTTGGAATGCACCACTCTTAACCTTTTGGCGGCGCACTCACATCGTCATTCTTTATCTTCTTTCGCGCACGCTGACTAAACATACTTCCAAATTCCCAGTTCAGGGTCAACTTAATTGCCCGCGAATAATTTCGATTCCACTCTTCCGAATCGAATGAAGTAGCATTTAAAACTATCCTTTGCGGGATATAGCTGGAGAAGGGGTTTACAAATGCAAGGGTGATATTAAATTTTGCTTTTGGTATTTCTTTCTACACTGCAAGACTATAAAAGACCTGATCGGATTCGTACCTCTGCAATTTGATCGTACGACCGGTATATTGACCGAATACCTGTAGGGAATAATTGGACGGCAACTTAATGGTAGTATTCAAGTTAACGTCTGCAGCCCAGCCAGCGTTTACAATTTGCAATGCATCGCTATTGAAGTCGAGGTAGCTGACATTTAAATTTCCATTGACGCTCCAGTTCTTTGTAATGGATCCCGAAGAAGATAGATTTAATCCTGCCATCTTATTAGATGCCAGGTTTCTCTTCTGTGTTATTGAGATCCCATTAGTACCTGTTTGGGTAAAACTCAGGATGGCATTATTTGTCTGCTTCACGTAAAGCGAAGTGTTAAGAAAAAATCCCGATCCTTTAGTAAGCCCATAAACTAATTCAGCCTGGTGCGATATCTCCGGTTTAAGCTGGGGATTACCTGTGCTGATATTCTTCGGATCACTCGCGTTGGCATTGGGATTAAGATCCCAGATATTAGGTCTTGTTAAACGTTGCGTATAGCTTAACGTAATTGTATGCTCATCACTGATCTTCCGGGAAACGGTGGCGTAGGAATAAAATTCGTGAGCGCATGCTTACATTACCCTGAGCGTCCACATTACGTACGGGAGCCTTACGCAATACATCGGCTGCAGTGCCTCCTTTATTTGTCAGGTCGTTTCCGGCATTATAGACAAGCATGCCAGGATGAACTTCTATAGTATTTTTTTTGCCGACAACCCTAACTTCTTTGAGATTGGTAGCTGCCAGATTCAATAAGACAACCGGTATTAACAGCTTAACAGTATCTATTAGGATCCTGATTGGCAATATCCTGGTACCATATCCGGTGAAAGATATTTGGAGTGAATAATCTCCGGGTTTGTCAACTGAAAGACTAAAAACTCCCTTCTCGTCAGAAAATGTGGAGGTTATGCTTTTCTTCTGATTATCAAAAAGGCTTACTGTTGCATAGGACACGGGCTGCTCCGAAGAAGAATCCCTGACAATTCCTTCCACCAAATACTTTGGCTGATCGGTTCGCTGGGCATGAACGGTGGCACTGAAAAATATAATTGCTATAACAAGCAGCGCAAGTTTAATTCTAATCATATACATTTTGTGCTGGTTCATTGAATTCATACAATTTTTCATGTCCAAAGAAATGACGGATTTTAATGCCTTTTCAGCTATTTAGACCACTGCGGCTAATTAGAATGTGAATTGAACCTTGTGCGGTATGAAGCCCGTTAAGACTTAATTTTCCTGTCTTTATGGTCTTAGAATGGCTGTTGATCGAAATAGTCGAAAGCCAGGATGGTTGGCGATTTTTACCGGTTAGGACAGGCCGGGATTTAATTCCTGGGGGACGCCCCGTGTGTCGGTGCTTCCGATAGGGATAAAGTTTTTTCCGACATTAATTTCAGTGGTTGAAACTAATCGATGTGTATTATGGCAACAATAAACAACCTGTATACCCTCATGAATAGATCAGGCATGTTGTAGCCAAATTGAGGAAGTGCGAAAACAACCAAGAGAGCAAAACGATTTGAGTGGTATTCTTTTATTGTATTGATTGTTTAGCTGCTCTTGTCAAATGAAGTTAATGAATAAAAAAGCTGCGGAACCTTAAAATGAAGATGCAAAGAATTCCGTCTGTTGGTGTGGGTAGGCTGTAATTTGGCATTTTAAGCTTTTTGCAAAGTTGGCTTCGTATCGGGGTTTTTTGTGCCTTGCAATGTGCTAAAAATAGCGTGGGGTCGGTTCGGAGAAGTCATGCAAACTAGAATGAGAGTAGATTAGGGTGACGTACAACAGCCTTAAATATCCGCACCCCTCAAAAGATGATGACGGGAGGCTATTCAAAGGCGGCTTTTATGCCCCGGGCAAGTTGTATTCTATTTCGTGTATGAAACGAATGACATTAAAATAAAATAGTAATATCTTTCAACAAAAACCTACTACCTGTATGATGCTCCTGATATCCCGGATTTCCGGCACCATGGTCAATCCTCCCTGCTGATCCTTTCCAAGGGAACCAGGCCAATGAACCCAGGGCTTTAAATAATACTAAAGTTATTTAATCCCGTAAGCCAGGAACTTATTACATTCGGAGTCTGAATAATTATGTCTATTTCTTTCACCATCACCAACAGGCAAAAATAAACGCTTCTAAATTTATAAATTATGAAGAACTTCATAAGGCTGCAAAAGATCATCCTTTGTACAGCATTGTTTTTTTTAGTTAGCTCCGCAGGCAATGCGCAATCCGGCCTGGATGACCTCTTACCGGTAAGGGCATTCTGTATCGTAGCTCCCAAATCTCAACAACTGGAAAGATTCATAAAATTTATCAATGAAGAGCTTCCGCCGAATAAAATTAATACACTCGTACTAAGAGTTGATTTTAATTACCAATATGAAAGTCATCCCGAACTGCGTGATAGCAGCGCGCTTTCAAAACAGGAAGTTAAACAACTGGTAGCCGCCTGTAAAAAAAATAACATTCGGCTTATCCCACAGGTAAATTTATTAGGCCACCAGTCATGGGCCGGAAAACAATATAATTTATTGAACCTGTACCCGCAGTTTGATGAAACGCCGCATATTAAAATGCCTGCTGTTTACGCATGGCCCAATGCAGATAGCTTGTATTGTAAAAGCTATTGCCCTTTGCACCCAGATGTGCACAAAATCGTTTTTGCGCTGGTAGATGAAATTTGTGATGTATTTGAATCAACCGCTTTCCACGCCGGCATGGATGAGGTTTTTTATATAGGCAATGAAAAATGCCCCAGGTGTGCCGGAAAGGACAAATCCGTTTTATTTGCAGGGGAAGTCAATACTATCCGCAATCACCTGGCCCAAAAAAAAAGGGAGTTGTGGATTTGGGGCGACCGGCTCATTGACGGAAGGGCTACCGGGGTTGGAGAATGGGAGGGAAGTTATAACGATACATACCGGGCTGTTGACCTGATTGCAAAGGACGTTACTATTTGCGACTGGCATTATGAGAAGTCAGAGCAAACACCCCATCATTTTGCAGGAAAAGGATTAAATGTAATTACCGCTACCTGGCGCACTCCGGCCGTGGCTGTTGGTCAAACGCAAGACATGGTAAAATTCAGGAAAGAAGCAGATCCCGCAATTAAGAAGCACTATCAAGGTATGATGCAAACTATCTGGTCGGGTAACGAGGCTTTTTTGGATGAATATTATGCGGCAAAAGGGGCGAATAGTAATGAAGAAAAATCACAGGCCAGTAGTTTTAAGGCACTTGGACAAGAAATAAATAAAACAAACGAAGCAATTAAATAAAGTCTTTACGCGGGTAATTTTAAAACCCAACGATATGCATACCATAGTTTCATCCCGCACCAGGTGCAGATTGCAATTGGCTTTTTAGTTGCCTCATCAACGGATATGCCTGGATAGCACTCATATGGCAGCATGACATACTTTTTCATTAGTTACCAATTTATACCTGTCTTTACCCACCCTGGCAGGGTTGTGCGTTTAATGCTTGCAAGGCTCCTTGCCTTCGGTTCTATTTAGTTGCGCAGTTGTAGATGATCCGGATAATAAGAACTTTGCTGGACTTGAAAAATTATTTAGCCGCCTTGTCCGTATTATCGGCTACTGTTTCTCGCCGGAGGTGGTTCTCCTTTACTCCCGTTTCCCCTGGTACCCGGTATTTGATGAATATTCGGAAAATGAGCCCCCCTGCTATTCCCCCGGCCGTGTTTAAAATGGTGTCATCAATGTCTGCGGTCGGTAGGTGCCGAATTCTTTTAAAATAAACTGGATAATTTCAATAGACAGGGAACACAAAAAACTGGTTACAGCCACCTTTTGTAATGTTCTGATTGCAGGGAACACAAGTGGCAGCAATAAACCCAGGGGAACGAATAATATTATATTACCAATGATATTTTCAAGAGCGAAATTCATCCCCCTCCGGTCACCGGTAGTGAAGGTATCAACCAATTGTTTATAGGTATTGATAACAGGGATGATATTCAAGTGCGCCACACCATGGTTGTCAAATATGGACATAGATGCTGGCACAATGGTAACTACCAACAAGATGCTTGTGTACACGATGAACACCGCAGGCAATAGTTCATTTTTTAGCGGGGAGACTTGGCCATTTCTCTTTTTCCAACTAATGACTAGCAAACGGTAAAGGATCCAGGCTGGAAGAATGATGCAAAATACCAGGATGACCGGCTTAAAAAAATGGGTTGGCATCGAAATGTAAATGGTTAAATAATCCTGGTAAAAATGGCTTTCTCAACAAATTAACTTATTGAAAAATAAGTTAAATGTCACACACTTCAGGGTTTCTTCCGATTTCGTTTTTAGGTTTGCACCTGCGGACAGATCACTGCCGGAAATAATTTTTTAACTGGTTCCCGTTGTTTCTTTTCGTCAAAATATTATCGTTAAATTTAAATACATGCGGTTCTTACATAAACATAACCTGCTTTGTATTGCCCTCATTCCAACGATCTGCCTCCAGGCACAATATACCGATACTATTGCAACCCCGCCCTTAACACCCGGCGCCGTTTCCCTGCAAAAAAAATGGAAGGCAGCTGCGGAGACAAAACGATTGGTTACAAGTCATTTATTTTTCCCGGAGTTTTACTGGTGTACGGATTTTCCTCCCTCGGAAACAACAGCCTGAAAACTTTTAATAGAAAGATAAGTAATGAGATCTGGCAGGAACACCCGCATAAAACGACCAGGGTAGATGACTACCTTTCATATTCCCCCGCAGGGGCGGTGTATGGTTTAAATGCTTTTGGCATAAAAGGCTGCAATAATGTAAGGGACAGGACTATGATCTATCTCATATCAAATGTGATTGTGAATGCTTCCGTCTATGGGGTAAAGAAATGGACTAACCAACTTCGGCCCGATGGGAGTGACTATAATTCTTTCCCTTCAGGGCATACCGCCAAAGCCTTTGCAGCTGCGGAATTCATGCGGCAGGAATACAAGGATGTATCACCATGGTATGGAGTTGCGGGTTATGTGGCTGCCGGCGCAACAGGGGCTTTACGCATGTATAATAACCGTCACTGGGCTAGTGATGCAGTTGCCGGTGCCGGTTTTGGTATCGCTTCCACGAAACTGGCATATTGGATCTACCCGGTCATTAAAAGAAAACTGTATAAGGACAGGCCCCTCAATACGATGATCCTGCCTTTCTACCAAACCGGCGGCGCAGGTATAGCAATGGTCTATCATTTTCGGTAGCCGCGTTGCCTTTAATATCAAAATGGTTTGCTCTCCATAATAACTGGTGTTACCGCTGGCTTCTCCAGGCTTGCATTTACATCCACAAGGTGATTCAATTACTTATGAACAGGATTTCGATCCCACTAAATTTTCATGAGCTGATGAAGCACCTTCTCTTTTCGGTTCAACTCGTTAGGATCAACCTCAAGGTATCCGGGTAAGTAATTGGAAAAATAATTTCAATAATAGTAAAGATGATCTTTTAGACAGTCGATAATAGTATTATAAACAGGTAAATAATGTGTGTTTGCTATTGCAATTATTAAGTTTCTTTGTTATAGATTGCAGCACGAAATTTTTAACCACATGATAACCGGAAAAAATTTAATTGGCTATTCAATTTCCGGAGAAGGTGATACCACCTTCTCTTCGAGCGGGCCGGGAGATAATGAACCCACGGTTTATTCTTTCCATGAAGCCACCACAGAAGAAATTGATCTCGCTGTAAGAAAGGCGCATACTGCGTTTACTACTTTCAGGTTTTGCCCATCGCTGGAAAAAATATCTTTCCTTGAACGTATTGCCGAATCAATTAGCGGATCAAAAGAAGAATTGCTGAAAACGGCTATGCATGAAACCCATCTCCCCAGGCCAAGACTGGAGGGAGAAGTTCAACGTACCATCAACCAGATCAAATTATTCGCTGCGTTATTGGAAGAAGGGTCCTGGGTAAAGGCGGTCATTGATAAAGCACAACCAGAGCGTTCTCCCTTACCCAAACCGGATATAAGGCAAATGCAGCTACCGATCGGCGTAGCGGCAGTATTCGGTGCCAGTAACTTTCCTTTCGCGTTTTCTGTTGCCGGCGGTGATACGGTGTCTGCTTTCGCGGCAGGTTGCCCCGTTGTATATAAAGCCCATCCGGGCCACCCGGCTACTTCCGAACTTGTGGGCCGGTTAATTATTGATGCAGCGCAAAAATCCGGTATGCCGGAGGGGGTATTCTCATTATTGCAGGCGAAAAGTAATGAAGGCAGTATTACCCTGGTCACTCATCCGCTGAATAAGGCGGTGGGTTTTACAGGTTCTTTAAATGCAGGCAGGGCGTTGTCCGATGCCGCCGCAGCAAGGAACGAGCCCATTCCTCTTTATGCGGAAATGGGGAGTGTAAACCCGGTGTTTATCCTGCCTGAAATAATGGAGCAGCAGGCAAGGGTGCTGGCAGAAAAATTAGCCGGTTCCAATTTATTAAGTGTGGGGCAGTTTTGCACCAATCCCGGCCTCATGATTATGCTTAAATCGGCTGGTACAGATATTTTCCTTGCGGAGTTTGCCGCTTTAATAAAAAAGACAGCTGCCGATTCAATGCTGACGGACAATATTTGCAGTAATTATAACAGCGGTATCAAAAAATTGCTTGCTTCAGAGGGCATCAGCCTCCAATCCACCGGTAATGAAACCGCGGGCCATTCTGCTACACCTCATATGTTCCAGGTATCGGCTACAAACTTTTTAGCAAATAATAATTTTTGGCACGAAGTATTCGGCCCTTCGTCGATACATGTTGTTGCTGATAATGAAGAAGAAATGTATACTATTGCGAAGCAGTTGCCGGGGCAGTTAACGGCAAGCCTCTGGGGTACGGATCAGGACCTTTCCGGATTTGCGGGGCTTGCGAGGGAACTTGAATTAAAAGCCGGCAGGGTTATCTTCAACAATGTGCCAACAGGTGTAGAAGTTACACCTGCAATGGTCCATGGCGGCCCATATCCGGCTACTTCTAATAGTTCCACCACGTCGGTTGGCACCAATGCCATTTATCGTTTTACCCGTGCAGTGTGTTACCAGAATAGCCCTCAGCATTTATTGCCCGATGCGTTAAAAGATGAAAACCCGCTCCGGATCTGGCGACAGGTTAATGGGGGGTTTGGGAAGGAGTAGCGGATGCTGGATACTGGATGCCGGATCCCGGTCTTGAACCATTTTATAAAATTTAGCTGTATGAAAATTTTAAACTTTGGCCTGATCTGCCTGCTGATATTGATATCAGCCTGCAATGCTCCAACACCCAAATCAGAAACGGCTGACGCTAACAAAACTGCATTGAAAGGAACCTATGCATACGATGCGGATTTCTTAAAAAAACACAGCGGAAAGATAATTGAATTAAGTAATGAAGACGGGAGCGGCAAAGTGCTTGTTTCAGCAGAATACCAGGGTCGTGTAATGACGAGCACCGCAACAGGTGACAGTGGCACAAGCTTTGGCTGGCTGAACTACAACCTCCTGTCCTCGCCCGAAAAGAAAAAGCAATTTAACCCTGTAGGTGGTGAAGAAAGATTCTGGATGGGTCCGGAAGGTGGCCAGTACTCGCTTTATTTCAAGGCTGGTGATTCCTTTAACATAGATCACTGGCAGGTGCCATCTTTTATAGATACGGATATCTATGATGTATCCGCGTCAGGGAAATCTTCTGCAACATTTTCAAAGAAAACAAGCCTTACCAATTACAGCGGAACAAAATTTGATATCTCCATTGAACGAAAGGTCAGTTTACTTTCAAAAGATCAGCTTGCCCAAAAATTAAAGACCACTATCCCTTCCAGTCTTAATTTTGTGGCTTTTGAAACCAGCAATAAGGTTACCAATTCCGGCGACCGTGACTGGACGAAAGACAAGGGCCTGTTATCTATCTGGCTGCTGGGTATGTTTACACCTTCTCCTCAAACAATTGTGATCATACCCTTTTTCCCCCTGCCAAATGCCCGCTCTTTTATTACCGATAATTATTTTGGCGAACTACCAAAAGAACGCTTGCAGGTCAGGGACAGTGTATTGTATTTTACCTGCGATGGAAAACTCAGAAGCAAGATCGGACTGTCTCCCCTTATCGCAAAACCGATCGCAGGCAGTTTTGATTTTGAAAAGAATGTCTTGACCGTTATTATTCCGCAGGTGGATAAAAATGCAGCATATGTCAACAGTAAATGGGAAATGCAAAAATATCCATATAAAGGCGACGCCATCAATTCTTACAACGACGGGCCCCTGGCAGATGGTACACAAATGGGTCCTTTTTATGAAGTGGAATCCTCTTCCCCTGCCTTGGAATTAAAAAAAGGCCAATCCGGTCAATACAATGAAACAACCTGTCATTTCCAGGGTAATTATGATGAACTGAAGCAACTTGCCAAACAATTACTGGGCGTTGATCTTGATACGCTTAAAAAATAGCAGCCGATGCATTTGTATAAAACAACAAAAGGAAACATCCTTCAGCAGGAAGAAAAGTCTTTTTTACTAAATGACGAATGGGATAAACTCATCAACCGGCAGGATCTTTATGGACACCTGTTAGAGTTAACCGCTAACGCAGAAACAATCAGTAAAGAGCAAGCTGAACAAATAATAACCGGTTATTTATTGCCTCCCATCGGCAACCAGGAAGTTTGGGCCGCCGGTGTTACCTATCTGCGGAGCCGCGATGCAAGGATGGAAGAATCAGAAGACAGCGGAGCCGCCGATTGTTACCAGAGAGTTTATGAAGCGGAAAGACCGGAATTATTTTTTAAGTCATTGCCCCACCGGGTCGCCGGCCATAAAGAAAAAGTTTACATACGCAAAGATTCAACGTGGAACGTTCCGGAGCCCGAACTGGCATTGTATATGAATGCTTCCGGGAATATACAGGCTTATACGATCGGTAATGATATGAGCTCAAGAAGTATTGAAGGAGAAAACCCATTGTACCTTCCACAGGCTAAAATGTATGAACGAAGCGCATCACTCGGCCCCTGCCTTTTTGTACCGGCTACCCCCATAACATTAAGCACTTCCATTCACATGAACATTTACCGGGATGGAGAAAAGATGTTTGATGATTCAACCACCCTCAACAAAATGAAACGGTCTTTAGAGGAATTACCCGGCTGGTTGTACCGTGAAATGGATTTTTCATACGGGTGTTTTTTAATGACGGGAACCTGTGTAGTTCCGCCCAATGATTTTACGCTGGCTGAAAACGACGTGGTAAATATCAGTATTGACGGCATAGGAACCCTGACGAATATTATTGCAGAAAAGAAGTAGCACTTGTTGAATTCAAATTTTGTGAAGCCCCTGTAAAAACTCTTACAAAATTATAGGATAAAAAAGGCAGGGCGCGCTTACTTTAAACATCCAATAATCAAACCAATGTACACGGGAATTTAGCCGGGTTGTTGATCCTGTCAAAATTTAGCCAGGTAGTAATTTCTTCAAAAAGAATACAGGATTATGATGCGTAAAGGGTGCATCGATACACGCATTCCAGCCTTCAGGCTTCTCCCCGGGTATGGGTTGAATAAGCATTTTAAGCAGCCTGAAAAATTTCAGAAGCAATGCCATTAGATATTCGGTAACGATTGTAATGACCTTAGCCTCAAAGAAACAGTATTACAGGAAGCCGGCTGGATGATAATACTATTTTATTGAAAGCCGCTTGTACTGTATATTTATATTTTGCTACCAGGAAAGTCCATTGGAACTAAAACATTTTTAACGATCCATATGTCAAAACAGCAAACTGCCAGCGTCACGATTGCATTCGCCTTAATCACCAGTCTCTTTTTTCTTTGGGCATTTTTACACAATATCAATCCCATCCTTATTCCCCATTTAAAAAAAGCCTGCCAGCTCACAGACCTGCAATCTTCCTTAATAGACACGGCTGTATACATGGGCTACTTTCTTGTAGCCTTACCGGCAGGGTGGTTCATGCACAAATACGGTTATAAAAAAGGCATTCTTTTTGGCCTGTTTTTATATGCGCTGGGTTCGGCATTATTTATTCCGGCGGCAACTGCGCGCAGTTACGATTTCTTCCTGGTTGCTTTGTTTATTATTGCAGGAGGCGCAACCTTTTTAGAAACCGTTGCCAATCCTTATATCACCAAGCTCGGAGATAAAGCCTCTTCCGAACAACGGTTGAATTTTGCTCAATCCTTTAACGGGGTGGGCGCTTTTATTGCACCCATCATCGGGGGCCAGTTTATTCTTTCCGGCATTGAGCATACGCCGCAGGAGATGCAGGCTATGTCTCCGGAACAACTGAACAATTACCTTTCTTTTGAAGCTGGTACCATTAAAATCCCTTACATGATCATTGCAGGAGTGGTATTACTGGTGGCTGTATTTTTTTTATTTACCCGTTTGCCGGAAATAAAAGAAGAAGGTGATGACGAT
>JBBJMD010000088.1:0-15982 GCA_037719925.1 Ferruginibacter sp. | reverse complement strand
AATATTTGTTGATCTGGTAATAAAAAAAACCCTCTTTTTTTGATTGCATGTTTTTTGATTGGCATGAGCAAGTTTTTAACAAGTAATTGTTTATGGTGTTTAATTTTTTGGAGATGGAAAGTGAAACCGTTTTCTTAGCGCTCCGGATCATTGCCCGTTTTACTTCTATCACTTCTAAATCGAGGTCGGTAATGCCATTCTCAACATCAATACTGTTGGTTCCTAAAAAACAGAGGTCGCATTTTATTTCGCTTAGCCGCTGCACTACTTCTGCTCCTACCGACATCTGCGCATTCTTCAATAATTTATTGCCTATAAAGATCACTTCGCCACCCGGATGATCCAGCAATTCCAGTGCGGTTGGAATACTAACGGTTATAAATGTGGCATTCAGTTCAGGAGGCAATGATTTTATCAATTCAATTATTGTAGTACCCCCGGATAACAGGACCAGCATGCCGTCTTTTATTAATTCCCTTGCTTTCCTGGCTATGATTTTTTTTTCCGGCTGCGAATAAACCGTATTATTCTGAAGGGTAAAATGAAAGGATTTTGAAAGTGCCCCGCCATGAACTTTGGTAATAACCCCCTTTTTATCCAGTTCCTGCAGGTCCCGGCGTATTGTATCTTCGGAAACGGTAAGTTGTAAGGATAAATCGGAAGAAAGTACCTTATTGTGGATGTCTATTTCGTGGAGGATATAGGCATGCCTTTCCTTTTTAAGCATACTAACGTTAGTTTTTAATACTGCATAAATACGCAATAATGTTTAAATTTGAAAATAATTTCTGCATATTTGCAGCGTATTAGGGAAATTACCGCATAAACCCGCAAATATGAACCTGAACATTGACCGGCTTTATCAAATAGGCCGTAAAGCCAGCAGGCTGATCCTCGGTTTAATGAGCGGCACCTCCGTAGACGGCCTCGACGTGGCGTTGTGTAAATGCACTGGTTCAGGAAGCGATACGCAAATTGAAATATTGCATTTCGAAACGGTTGTTTATAACCAGGATTACCGGGAAGAAATAAAGTCAGTATTTTCAAAACGATCAGTCGACCTACAGCAGGTGTGCCTCCTCAATGGATGGATCGCCGAACAACATGCCGGCATTATAAAGGGGTGTCTTCACAGATGGGGCGTTAATACTCCTACCATCGACCTGATCGCCAGCCATGGCCAAACCATTTACCATGCACCGAAATTTCTTCACGGACTTAACAAGTTCTCGAATGCAACACTGCAGATAGGAGACGGGGATCATTTGGCGGTTAAGACCGGCATTATTACCCTCAGCGATTTCAGGCAGAAACACATTGCAGCAGGAGGTGAAGGTGCGCCCCTGGCGGTTTATGGCGATTACCTGGTCTTTAGCCATAAGGGAGAAAACCGCATCATGCTGAATATCGGGGGCATTGCTAACTTCACTTTTTTACCCGGCGACGTGGATGCAACAAGAGTTTTTAGTACCGACACTGGTACCGGGAACACCCTGATGGATGCTTATATCCAGCAGCATTTTCCCGGGCAATATTTTGATGATCAATCCGCAATTGCATCAAAGGGCAGGATAAATGAAGCCCTTCTCGGATACCTGAAACAACACGAATTCTTTCAAAAAAAATTTCCCAAAACTACCGGCCCCGAATTATTTAATCTTTCCTACATTGAGCTTACGAAAAAAGCAGCGAACGTTGCAGGCTTATCACACGAGGATATGATGGCTACCTTGAACCGTTTTTCGGCAGATACCATTGCAGGCGCCATTCATCAATGTTCCGCCGCCTTGAATAATGTGGTAATTTACAGCAGTGGCGGGGGTATGCACAATCCTTTACTGATGAACAATATCAGGGAACAATTACCGGGCTATACCTTTAAAACGACAGCAAGCCTGGGTATCGACCCGGATGCAAAGGAGGCGTTGCTGTTTGCAGTTTTGGCTAATGAAGCCGTAGCGGGAGTGCATATCAAAACCGGCAGTGGCAGCATGGATATTCCGAATGTGAGTATGGGTAAAATAAGTTTCCCGGATTAAATAGCTTCAGGAGCAGCTAATATTTTCGGGGCAGAATATAATTTACTGATGCCGAACCCAGGCACCCGCATTTCTGAATTAATTTTATCATTAAGAATAAAAAAATCAACATAAACAGGGCTGTTTAAACTACAAAACAAACGCAATATGTCTCAAAAAAAAGGCACAGAATCACCTTCTGATTATGATAACCTGGAAAATAAATCAATTATTGAATTGATAACCGATATAAACACGGAAGATCAGCGTGTGGCCAAAATTGTAAAAAAAGCGATGGATAAAATTGATCAGTTGATTAGTGCGGCCTTACCAAAAATGCAGGCAGGCGGTCGGTTGTTTTACATCGGTGCAGGTACAAGTGGCCGGCTTGGAGTACTGGACGCATCCGAGATCCCTCCTACTTATGGCGTGGGTCAGAATACAGTTATAGCCATCATTGCCGGGGGCGATCATGCCCTCAGGAATGCCGTGGAATATGCCGAAGATGATATGACTCAGGCCTGGGAAGCACTTACGGCACATCATATAACGAGTAAGGATTTTTTGGTGGGCATAGCGGCTTCAGGGGAAACACCCTATGTTTTAGGTGGCATCATAACCGCAAAAGAAAAAGGGATACCTACCGGTTGTATTGTCTGTAACCAGGGCAGCAGCATAGCAAAAGAAACTGATTTCCCCATCGAGTTGGCAACCGGCCCCGAATATGTAACCGGCAGCACCCGGATGAAAGCCGGCACTGCCCAAAAGATGGTGCTCAATATGATCTCTACTTCCCTGATGATTCAGTTGGGCAAAGTAAAAGGCAATAAAATGATCGAAATGCAATTGTCTAATAATAAGCTTTGGAACAGGGCGGTCAAGATCTTATCTCAGGAGTTAGAGGTCTCCTATGAAGAATCCCTGGCACTGATAAAAAAACACCGCAGTATAAAAAAAGCGGTGAAAGCTTACCAATTAAAAAAACAGGTCACTTCTTAAATAGGATTGTTCGATTTGACGATGGCAGGGAGAAAGGATAAGGAGTGGCTGAAGTAAGGCCTGGCTATAGGATTCGCTAACTACCTCTTATGACCGTGTAGATGTCTAATCATTTACTACCTTCGTAAGAAGCATAGTCGCCGTTATTCAAATATAATTATTTTATGATAATAAAAATATCACTTGTCATGGTTTTGATCAGCTGCTATTGTTTGCTGCTATTTGCCCAGGAAGATACCCTTGAAACGAGCATGAAAAGAGGTGAGGAAGTGTATGCTGCCAATTGCGCCGGATGCCACCAGCCTGCAGGGGAAGGCATGGAAGGTGTTTATCCTCCGTTGGCCAAATCCGACTACCTCAAAAACCAGGAGCGGGCAATTGGTATCATATTACACGGCCAGGAATGCGAGATCACCGTAAATGGAAAGCAATACAATTCTTTCATGGCGGGATTCAGCCAGCTTTCCGACAGGGAGGTAGCCGATGTTTTGAATTTTGTTTCAAATAGCTGGGGTAATAAAAACCCGGTAATAAAATCAGCGCAGATAAAGAAGATAAGGAAATGACCCCGTAAGTGATCCTGCCCGCATGTTTTATAAATTAACCGAAAACTGGATTTATTCCCGGCGAAAAGAAATCAACAAAGACTGATAAATTATACCCTACCTCCTCTTCAAAAAAAAGGATCACCGTTTTGCAGCAATCCTTTAGTTCAAATATTATACAGATACTTTTATCCAATGATCTTTTAAAAACTTACTTCAATTATCCCATCAGCTCTACACTCCTGTTGATAAAGTTGGTTAAAGTATTTCCCTTCAATAATCCCTGCGATAACAAGGCGAGGTCCGCTAAGTTATGTACTATCTTTTCCTGCTTTTCTTTTTCGGGGAAAGCAAGAATATTTTTATAGACCGGGTGATTGCCATTTACAGTGAGGGTAACTTCATCCGGCATGCTCGCGTAAAAAGCTCCCATCCCGCCCTGCATGGAAGCCATGTCTTTCATGCGCCGCATGAATTCGGGCCTGGTCGCCACTACCGGTGGAGCTTCTGAACTTAACCCTTTCACGTCGACAGTTACATTCAGGTCGGGAACCTTCATCCCGAATAATTCTTTCAATTTCGCTTCATCATCCTTGCTTAACACACTTTCAACAACATCCTGTTTATCTATCAGGTTATCCGCAATATCACTGTCTACCCTTACAAACTGAACATTTTCCCATTTCATTTCCATTTGATTGACAAATCCATTATCAATAATGGTTTCCAACTTTATAACCATGTAGCCTTTTGCAACCGCCTGTTGTATAAATGCATCCTGTTGTACCGGGTCGGTAGTATACAGGATCACCTGTTTTCCTTCCTTATTTTTTTGCAAAACCTCCGTGGCAAGGCGGTATTCTTCTATGGTAAAAAATTTACCCTCAGTATTTTGAAGGACTAAAAATTTGTTGGCTTTATCCAGGAATTTATCATCGGTCATCATCCCGTACTTCACAAACAGGCCCAGGCTTTCCCACTTTTCTTCAAAAGCCGTGCGATCATTTTTAAAGATCTCTTCCAGTTTATCAGCAACTTTTTTGGTGATATGTGAATTTATCTTGCGAACGTTCGGATCTCCCTGCAAGTAACTACGGCTAACATTCAACGGGATATCAGGGGAATCAAGTACACCCTGCAGCAACATTAAAAATTCAGGAACAATATCCTTCACTTCATCTGTTACAAATACCTGGTTACTGTATAATTGTATCTTATCTTTTTGAATTTCATAAGACTGCTTGATCTTTGGAAAATACAGGATACCCGTAAGGTTGAAAGGATAATCTACATTTAAATGGATCCAGAATAACGGCGCTTCATTAAATGGATATAATTCTTTATAGAAGTTCTGGTAATCCTCGGCAGTCAGGCCCGCTGGTTTTTTTACCCAGGCAGGTTCGATATTATTGATCTGCTTTTCTTCAAATAATATTGGCACGGGAAGGAACCGGCAAAATTTATCCAATATGCTTTTTACACGGTGAGATTCTAAAAACTCAAGGCTTTCTTCATTCAGGTGCAAAATTATATCGGTACCCCTCGCCTCCTTCTCTGCATTTTCCAACACAAATTCAGGACTGCCATCACATTCCCACCTTACGGCCTGCGCGTTTTCCTTGTATGATCTAGTGATCACTTCCACTTTTTCACTCACCATAAAAGACGAATAAAATCCTAAACCAAAGTGACCGATTATATTATTTTCATTCTGACCCTTGTATTTATCCAAAAATTCTTCCGCACCGCTAAATGCCACCTGGTTCAGGTATTTGTCCACCTCTTCTTCCGTCATTCCAATTCCTTTATCGGAGATAGTCAGCGTCTTATTCTCTTTGTCAATAGTTATCCCGATTCCCAACTCCCCTATTTCGCCTTTTGCTTCACCCAGCGAAGAAAGGGTTTTTAATTTTTGCGTAGCATCTACGGCATTACTTATAAGTTCTCTTATAAAGATGTCATGTTCACTGTATAAGAATTTTTTAATAATCGGAAAAATATTCTCTGTTTGTACCCGGATGTTTCCCTTTTGCATAGTGTGTAAATATTTTGAAAAGTCATTGCGTCAAAATCAATGCCAGCAACGGCCCTGCTGACAAGCTGACAATGTATTATGTCATGGGTATGCACAATCATGTAATGTGCGGGCGGAAGAACAAAATTTCAGCAGGGAATAGCCCTGCTCGACTTTTCAAAAAGGACTTGTTGAATGCACCTTCTTGCCGGAAGCAGCTTAATGACATGAGCAGCTTTCCTAACCTGCTATCTTTACCTGTGTTCCAGCATCGAAGGTTATTGAGCGGTAAAGAGCTACCTGTCGAGGTCAATAATTCCTACGTATCCTGAAGGAAAGGGTATTAATTTCTTCTGGTTTTAACTGTATTCACTCTTTTGCGGCCTTTGGGCGGATACTTATAATATTTTTTTGGAAACAACACCGATTTCGTCATCAAATATTTTTTATTGCCATCAAGATCAGTTTGCTTTAACCTGTAAAAATTTCTTCCCTTTAAAGGTAAATTGTCTGTAAATAAATAATCATTCTTTTTGATACTGTTACCGGTGGCCGAAATGTTTGCTACAGGAAACCATTTCTTATTGTCTGCACTGCGCTCCACATCAAAGGTTTTACTGTTGAGTTCCCCGGAGGTTGACCACTTGATAATTGCCCTTTTATTCTGTTTAATGACTACAAAGGACACCAGGCGTTGCGGCAAAATGACCGTATCGAAAGCATAACGGGTAAAAACTGGAAAGTGATCCGAGGTTGAACTACCGTAATTACTTACCAGTGAGGAAACATCTGTTAGAACGCTGGCAGTATTTGGCATATAAAAAGAGCGCATTTCATTTGAAAGCTCCACATGGTCGATCATATCATTATAGTTCACCGTTGATTTTTTGCCTGCCAGGCTGAGCGCTAATGTAGGTGAAAAAAAGTTTGCTGCATCTGCATTAAAAGTTGAGTAGGAAGAAACGGTTAAACCTGCAGTGATACTAGTGTCGAGGTCGTCGTTAAAATCTCCGAGTAAAACTTTATTATCACCAGGTTAAATTGTTGAGGTATAATTTAATGTGTCGGCCCCTGCCTTCCTTCGGTTGTAGGAAGCAAGGGTAGGAGAAGTATTTGCTTTTGCGTACAGCAAACGAACCGAACCGGCCTTGTTATCCCCCAATGTTACTTTGGCATTCATCATGTACGGTAACGGCCGCTGGAAAAATAATTATATGCAGGGTTAGTAAGATCAGCCGCCGTATTAACACCATTTGCCAATAACGGGCCCGGCGTACCCACCGGACTGAGCACGGCAGCCCGGTACACAAAGGCTACCTTTTGCGCCTCAGAAAGTGGACCGGCCCCCGTTTCAAAAGGATTGGTATGTGATCCATAGCCGCTGATCACATAGTTATAAACGCCAGCGCCATAAACAGCATTCAGGTCGGCAACTACTTTTTGCAGGCTGCTTTCACTAACCACTTCGAGAAATCCGAAAAGGTCGGCGCCGATACTCCGGGTGATCGTTTTCACATTGGCCTCCTGTTTTGCTTTATTGGAGGGCCCTAATGCGGGATTTGTGCTGCCAAACCATTCCAGGTTCCAGTTCACTACCTCGAGGGTAAGCGCGGCATCAATAGTATTGCCGGTTATATTGAGCATTACATCTGCCACGCCCGGAGTGCTGATTGTTATACCGCCTGGGTAGTCTGCACTTGCCGTGGTTGGTCTAAACTGAACATATACCGTTGGTGAAATATTGTTTGCTTCAGCCAGGGTAAAGCTGACTGTTTTCGTGAATCCGGTCTTTGATTTGGAAACAAGATAATTGCCCTTAGCAGTTAACGTCACCTCTCCCGTAAGGTCATTTCCTGTAAATGTAAAACTTTTAACTGCAGCCGAATTAACGGGTACATACCCGAACCGGATATCCATGGTCGCAGGGCTTAATGAGGCTGGCGGAGGTGTAGGCGAATCGTCGATACGAATATCATCCAGCGTCCACCTTGCGCCCTCTTCGGCAGTTGAACTATAAACAAAGGCGAAATATGTAATGGATGATTTAAAAGCGGAGAGATTTATATTTTGGCTCAGGGTCCAGGCGTTGCCAGGCTGCAGGGGAAACCTCCCATTCACATCCGTCCAGGTATAAGCTCCCGGATCGCCCGTACCTGGGTATTCCGTTGATATTTTTAACTGAAGTGGCGCGCCATTAAAAGCTGTCCGGCTCCAGAATGAAAGCAAGGGGTAGGCAGTTGCGTTAAGATCAAATGCAGGTGAAATAAACCAATCCATGTTTATGACATTGGTGCCAGTACTAAACCCATTCACCTGTACTGCACTTTCAAAAGCAGTAGTTCCGGCAGGATTTGCCGTGTCCCTGCCAAAAGTGGTGCATGCCCATACTTCATTTCCTGTAACATTATAAGCCGTAAACCCGCTTGTTAACGATGTAGCGCAATCATTAAAATTATAGGTCGTACCGATTGTACCTGCCGGAACGGTTGCTGCAGTAGTAAACGACCAGGCACCGGCACCGGCAATACCGGCAAAACTGTTACCGGCAATATCCATAAATGCCTCAACAGGTATTTCCACATAATAAGAACTGTTAAGGGCAAGTGAAATGACACGAAAAAATACATTTGCGCCGGAAATGGTAACGGATGAATCCAGGATATCAATTGACTGGATGATTGCATTGTCAGCGGTTGCTTTTATAATGATACTACCAGATGTGCCTTTTAATACCGGTTCACTGAATATAAGGTTTGCTGTAAAGGATGTTGCAATGCCAGTGGCCATATTTGCAGGTAATAAACCGGTGGCTACGGGTGGTGTAGATGCGGCCTCCTGCTGTTGGTCGGACTGGGGGTTCCGGTTATAAATCCACACTGTTATTTTGCGTATCCCCACCACTGTTAATACGTTGAACTGAAGCAGTATTGGATGGTGCGGGAGTAGTTCCTGCTCCTTCAAAACAATTGGCAGTGGCGCCAAAACCAACCTCGTCCACCAGCCCGGCGGGGCATATTCCTGTTAAGGCCAAAGTGTTATTTACAAGGGCAACTTTACCGCCTGTTGCAGACATGGCGATGGTTCCTGTAACATCAGGAGTGGGCAGGTTGGTAGTACCCCCTGCCCCGGCAGTTTCCTCTACCAGGTAAAAACCCTTCGGCGGAATACTTCCCGTAAGATTGGTAACAGCCCAATTACTGCCGGTACTGTTTGCATATTGTACGGACCAATGGCTGAGGTCTACCGCTATATTGCTGTTATTAAATAGTTCTATAAAATCATTTTTGTAAATAGAACCGTTATTCCCGCCGCCGCCATAAATTTCATTTATAACAACCTGTGACCCTGCTGAACATACGAAAGTGCATAGGAATAAATATATAATGGCCGTTCTTTTCATGGGGTTCATTTCCTTGTACGAAAGTACTTACTAATAACAGGGTGAAAAGAATGGCAGCTGTTATTAATTTATTAACATCACGCTTTACAAAAAAACTCAGGCCGTGGTTGTTGATTGCCCCTAAAAGGCAGATAATAAGGCAACGATGTTTTCAAAAGTTTGCCTATATTAAAGCCCCGTATTCCGGGGCTTTAATATTTTAATATATAACCTGGCGGATGATCCAGTTTTAATTTAAATGGTTACTCACTCAGTTTTCATTCCTGATATTACCGGCGCCACTGGTCTTGGTTTCAGTGCTGGCGCCTCCTTTATAGGATATATTTCCGGCACCGCTTGCTGCTGCTTTCAATTTTACACTTGCAAACACATCAGCCTGCCCGGCCCCGATACCGCTACATCAGCATTTTCGCTTTTAAATTACCCGACTTGAGTGGCCGCTACCGCTTACCTCAGCTGTGTAATCCCTGGTTTTACCACTTAATTCTATATTACCTGCCCCGCTTATTTCAGCCGATATTTCAGGGGCGTTTACTGAAGCTACAATCCCGGCAGCACCCGATACATCCAGGGATATCTTTTCCTTGCTTTTCAACTCGTCCTTCACCTGCACGGTAGCCGCTCCGGAAGAATTGACGGAGTTAATTTCAGCCGCAGTAATATAAACTTTATAATGAGCGTCGTTAAAGCTGGCACCATCTTTCATACGGATTTTAAGGGTATTGCCGCTAACAGATGTCTCAATGAAATTAATTACATTATCATCCGCCTCAACTTTTACTTCCGTTCCAGTCCCGTTTCGTATTTCGACGGTAAAGGCACCCCCTACGGAAACTCCGGTAAAATCACCCGTTTGCCTGTTTTCACTAACGATGTTGCCACTGCCCCTTCTTTGGTTGCAGGAGGTTAAGGCCAACAAGGCAAAGAAGTAACATAATAATTGTTTCATGGTTAAAATTTTTTGTAAAGATTATAATAAAAAATTAGTATTCAAATATATTATGTACCCTCTTAATGGTAATGTTCTGGCTACCGGTATGCCAGTTTTGCTCCAGGTTTGGCAGAGGAAGGAAAGGGCTGCTTTCCATAATGGGAACCACTGGTAGCAGCGCGCTTTCGGTTATACCACTCAATCCCGGAAACGAAGGATCCGGCTCATGCCCCTAAATAAGGTAATGGAATAGTAGACGTACTGGTGTGGGTAGGTGGCAGGAATTGCCGGACTGAACTGGGCTGTGCAGCCCTGGGTAATTGTAAATTGGATTATTTAACTTCGCAGCATCATGACTGAAAAAATTCTCATCCTCGATTTTGGTTCTCAATACACCCAGTTAATAGCACGTGCAGTGAGGGAAGCAAATGTATACTGTGAAATAATTCCTTTTCATAAAGATATAGTATTCGACTCCGCCTTAAAGGGCGTCATATTTTCAGGATCTCCCTTTTCGGTAAATGACCCGGGCGCACCTTCGGTGGACATTCAACATATCGCTTCAAAAATACCCGTACTCGGGCTGTGTTATGGGGCGCAACTCACGGCAAAAGTATTCGGAGGAAGGTTGGAGAAAAGCGAAAAAAGGGAATATGGACGGGCAAAACTGGAGAAAATAAAAGACGATATCCTGTTAAAAGACTTATCCCCCTTATCCCAGGTTTGGATGAGCCATAGCGACACCATTAAGGAATTACCGGCAGGATTTGAAATACTAAGCATCACAGAGACCATTCCTGTCGCCGCATTTAAACGTATCAATGAGAGTTTATTTCCACTCTACGGTTTGCAGTTTCACCCGGAGGTATACCATTCCACCGAAGGAAAAAAAATCATCAGGAACTTCCTGGTCGACATCTGTCATTGCTCACAGGATTGGACGCCTGCCCATTTTATAAGTGATACGGTAGCTGAACTGGCAAAAAAGATCGGAGATAAAAGGGTGATCATGGCATTGAGCGGCGGAGTTGATAGCACAGTGGCTGCCACACTCATCCACAAGGCATGCGGCGACAACCTGTTCGGGATCTTTGTCGATAATGGCGTATTAAGAAAAGGCGAGTTTGAGCAGGTGCTTGAAATGTATACCCAACTTGGCTTAAATGTAAAAGGTGTAGATGCCAGGAACCATTTTTATACAAGGCTGGCAGGTAAAAGCGATCCTGAAGAGAAAAGAAAAATAATAGGCCGCGGGTTTATCGACATTTTTGACCAGGAGGCGCACCGGATTGAAGATATTGAATTTCTTGGCCAGGGCACTATTTACCCTGATGTTATTGAATCCGCATCGGTTCATGGGCCCTCTGCTACTATCAAGTCGCACCATAATGTAGGTGGGCTGCCCGAGATCATGAAACTATCTCTCGTGGAGCCGCTGCGGTCATTGTTTAAAGATGAAGTAAGGAAGGTTGGTTTAGAACTGGGTCTTGCGCACGATATTCTTTTCAGGCACCCTTTTCCCGGCCCGGGCCTTGGAATAAGGATCCTGGGAGAGATCACAGAGGAAAAGGTACGGTTATTGCAGGAAGCTGATGCGATTTATACGAATGGACTGAAAAAAGCGGACCTGTATAGCAGCGTGTGGCAGGCAGGCGCTATTTTACTTCCTGTAAAAAGTGTGGGGGTAATGGGTGATGAAAGAACATATGAATTTACCATCGCCCTTAGGGCAGTAACTTCAGTAGATGGATGACGGCAGATTGGGCGCACCTTCCTTATGAATTTCTAGCAAACATATCCAATGAAATTATCAATAATGTCCGCGGTATTAACCGTGTAGTTTACGACATCAGCAGCAAGCCACCCGCCACAATTGAATGGGAATAAAGTATCACCGCGAGCGGAGATGATAGCCGTAAACGCGGTACCCTCCTGAATTCACAACAGGTAAGCCTTTGAGTTATAAGCGCATTTAATAATTATGGATAAATCTTTACGGGCGGTATCAATTTTTTTGGTGGCTTTATGTTGTTTCTGCCAGGCAAAAGCGCAGAAGGACTCACTTCCTTTTTCGAAAACTTATCACGTGGGCATCTTTGCTTCCTTATACCTGGATTCAGTTTTTAATGCAGAAGGCAAATTCCGTTACCGGCAGGGGATGCCCCGGTTTATAATGCCAGGGGTGGAATTTATAAATGGTGCTCAAATAGCCCTCGACTCTGTTAAAGTTCATAACAGTAATGTTAATGCTTTTATTTACGATACCAAATCTTATAACCTGCCGCTTGACCAGCTTATCAGGTCCAATAAATTAGATAGCCTTGATCTTATTATAGGTTCGGTAAAAGACCATGAATATAAACAACTCGCTGATTTTGCCCTTGCCAGGAAAATCCCATTCATTTCCGCTACTTATCCCAATGACGGGGGCATTACAAATAACCCGTACCTGGTGTTGGTAAATTCTACTTTGAAGTCACACTGCGAAGCGATATATAGTTATATTTTGCAAAATCATGGTACTGACAAGATCATACTTATGCGGAAAAAAGGAGCACAGGAAGATAAGGTGGTATCCTATTTTAAAATGATCAACGAACCAGACAACAAGGCTTTGTTGAATATCCAGGTAATTAATACGGATAGCTCCTTTTCAGCGGATTACCTGAAAAAGAAGCTTGATAGCAACCGGCAGACGATCATTATCGGGGCATCGCTGGACGAAAATTTTGCCTTGTCTCTCACATCAGCCTGTTACGACCTGCATGAAAGCTACCCCATTATTTTAATTGGCATGCCAAACTGGGATGGGTTCAAGAGCCTAATGAAGAAAGACCAGTTCGAAGACTTTCCTGTTTATTTTACTTCCCCTTATTTTAATAACAGGTGGGACGAATTGAGTAAGGTGCTGATAGGAGGCTACTCCAAAAAATATAAGGGCAAACCTACTGATATGGTTTTTAAGGGTTTTGAATCAACTTATCTTTTTACCAGGTTGCTTACAACCTATCCCAATGATATGCTGAACTATATCAATGAAAAAAGTTTCAAAGTATTCTCTGAATATAATTTCCGCCCGGTATTGTCAAAAAAAGAAAATGCGGTACCTGATTATTTTGAGAATAAGCACCTCTACTTCATCCGTATGATGAATGGCATAACCACAAAAGCCTGGTAACTCCTAACGAATTTAATTCCTCGCCCAATAGCCATTAGCCTCTTCCGCAACCTTCCCAAAGAACAAAGTGGCCCTTCATTTGTAATTGGTAGCAGGGAAAACAGGTGAAAGAAACTGTGACCCATGTTGTTGCAAGTTCATCATTCATTACCGAATTATATGCCGCTAATAGAATTTACCGATAAAGGTCTTTTTTGCAGGCAGGGCGATTTTTACATTGATCCCTGGAAGCCTGTTAACAAAGCCATTATAACTCACGCCCATAGCGACCATGCCCGCCCCGGAAGTAAACACTACTTGTGTCACCACCTCACCAAACCCCTGTTACAATTGCGCCTGGGAGATAATAGTTATGAGTCCTTAGGGTGGAACGAACCGGTGTTTATCAACGGTGTTAAAGTAACCCTTCATCCGTCGGGGCACATTATTGGCGCAGCGCAAATAAGAGTAGAATATGAAGGTAACGTTTGGGTAGCGAGTGGTGATTACAAAACAGAAGATGACGGGATAAGCGGGGGTTTTGAACCGGTGAAATGCCATACATTTATTACAGAATCAACCTTTGGATTACCTATCTACAAATGGAAAAAACAACCCGAAATATTTGACGATATCAAACAATGGATAGCACAAAATAATGCTGAAAAAAAAAACCAGTGTACTGATCGCTTACAGTCTTGGAAAGGCTCAGCGGGTATTGCTGCCCATCGCGGAAATGGGATTGCCTGTATATACACATGGTGCGGTTTACAATGTACACCAGGCACTGGTCAACAGTGGCTGGAAATTACCGGAAGTACTACGTGTGCAACCGGACACACCCAGGGAACACATGGCAGGCAGTATCGTGTTGGCGCCTCCCAGTGCAGATGGAACACCCTGGATGAAAAAATTCTTTCCTTATAGCGTGGGTACCTGCAGCGGGTGGATGCAGGTGAGGGGAAATGCGAGAAGGAGAAATACGGACGCGGGATTCGCGCTCAGTGACCATGCAGATTGGGAAGGATTGTTGCAGGCAGTAAAAGCCACCGGCGCACAAAAAGTATTTGCCACCCACGGATTTCAATCTGCCTTCAGCCGTTACCTCACTGAACAGGGCATCGAAGCAGGCGAAGTTAAAACAGAATATGGCGGCGAGGAAGAGGACAATAAAACGGAGGAATTAAAAGAGGACGCGGTGACCGGTATTTCACCCATAAATGAAGATGTCCTATGAAGGAATTTGCAACACTGGTAAATATATTGGGCACCACTACCAAAACGAATGACAAGCTGAAAGCCTTGCAGGAATATTTCGCCGTGGCACCTCCTAAAGATAGAACCTGGGTGATCGCGATATTCAGTGGCAGAAGGCCCAAAAGAATTGTGAACGCTACGCTGTTACAAAACTGGTGCATGGAGATAGTGGGGCTTAGTCCATGGTTATTTGAAGAATGTTACCATACCGTTGGGGATCTTGGCGAAACCATTGCTTTGCTGTTACCTGAGCCTCCTGACAACGCATTGGATACTGACGACCATACACTTTCCTGGTACCTGGAAACTTTTATCCGCATCGAAAAGGAAGATGAATCAATCAGGAAGAAATTTATAATTGACAGTTGGCAACAACTCAACCGCAATGAAAAATTCGTGTTCAACAAACTCATCACAGGTGGGTTCCGCATTGGTGTATCTCAAACAATGATGGTCAATGCCCTGTCAAAAACTGTTAGAGTTTCTTCTTCTGTTATCGCCCACCGCATCAGCGGAAACTGGGATCCTGTTACTACCGACTTTGAGGAGTTATTAAGTGAAGCCGGCGCCGGGTTAGACTACTCAAAACCTTACCCCTTTTACCTCGCCTACGCCATTGAAGATGCCGACCTGAACAACCTCGGCGATGTATCCGGGTGGCAGGCCGAGTGGAAATGGGATGGTATCCGGGGGCAGGTTATACGGCGCAATGACGAAGTGTTTGTCTGGAGCCGTGGCGAAGAACTGATGACGGATAAGTTTCCGGAGTACCAGGCCTTTCAGCACCTGCTACCCGCGGGCTGTGTAATAGACGGGGAAATTATGAGCCTTGCCCTGCCTGCGGAAAGCGGTGTCTTTAAACCGCTCCCATTTGCCGCACTGCAAACCCGTATCGGAAGAAAAAATATCACGAAAAAACAATTGCTGGAGGCTCCCGTAGGTTTCATTGCTTACGACCTGCTGGAATATAAAGGAAATGATATTCGTTCCATCCCCTTATTTGAAAGAAGGTTGTTGCTGGAAAATATCATTCAAACCATGGACCATTCATCCATCCACTTGTCTCCTGTAATCAGTTTGACCAGCTGGGATGATCTGCGGGAAACCAGGCTTTCTTCCAGGGATATGGGCAGCGAGGGTATTATGCTTAAGAGAAAAGATTCTGTTTACCAGGTAGGCCGCAAACGTGGCGACTGGTGGAAATGGAAGATTGATCCATTGACCATTGACGCCGTAATGATCTATGCGCAAAAAGGCCATGGTAGGAGAAGTAATCTCTACACTGACTACACTTTTGCGGTACGCGACGGCAATAAGTTAGTGAGTTTTACAAAAGCCTATAGTGGCTTAACTGATAAAGAATTTGCGCAGGTAGATGCCTTTGTAAAAAGGAATTCGATCGAAAAATTTGGCCCTGTCCGTACAGTAAAACCTGAGTTGGTTTTTGAAATCGCTTTTGAAGGGATCGCTGCCAGTAATCGTCATAAAAGCGGGGTAGCATTACGCTTTCCAAGGATGCTTCGCTGGAGGCAGGATAAAAAAGCAAATGAGATAAACACCCTTGACGATCTAAAGGAATTGTTAAATACATACAGGCAAAGCACCGGAAATACGGAATTGTGATCAACTATAACCGAAATTGTGATAGTAAAATTCCTAAA
>JBBJMD010000087.1:0-15982 GCA_037719925.1 Ferruginibacter sp. | reverse complement strand
TGCAAATAATAAAATCGTATTTTTTTCCGGTCCGGAAAAATATAGCGTCCTCATTAAAAATATTCAACCTGTTTTTCCAGGAAGATTGCGTAAAATTGTCCAATGCCTGGTTAAATGCATCCGCATCTATTTCCAAAGCATCAATCATCGCATTGGTTTTTTGCGCAATCATCAAACTTAATAACCCGGTTCCGGTTCCAATATCCAGGATATTAGCAACCACCTGCTGGTCCTTGCTGATTTGCCGCGCCGAATAGGATCCAAGGATACAGGCATCAGTACATACTTTCATAGCGCAGTGAGCCTGCTGAATCGTAAATTGTTTAAACTGAAAGTAATTGTTTGCCAAGGATAAACAGGGATTATTTTTAGTAATTAACGGCAATGGCTTTCCGGCAATAGGCCCAAATTATTACCAGCCGGCCTTCGCGGTAGGACCAACATGTAAATCCACGAAATCTTTTTCTAAAAATTTGTAATACGCCGTAATCGCGATCATCGCTGCATTATCTGTACAGTATTCAAATGCGGGGATAAACGTTTGCCAACCAAGTTTTTCACCGGTATCTATCAGTGCTTTGCGTAAACCGCTATTGGCACTCACTCCCCCGGCGATGCAAATTTGACGAATGTTATATTCCGCCGCCGCTTTTTTTAATTTATTCAGCAGTATGTTAATGATCCTGCCCTGTACAGAAGCGCATATATCAGCAAGATTGGCGGCTATAAATTCTTTTCTCATTTCTTCGGATGCCGTAAATTCTTCCCTGAACACATTACTGGTGCCTGCATTTTTTAAAAAGTACAGGATAGATGTTTTTAACCCGCTGAAACTGAAGTTAAGTCCCGGGATTTGCGGTTCGGGGAACTTAAATCGGTGAGGGTCCCCGCTTGCAGCGTATTTATCTATCAGCGGACCCCCGGGGTAAGGAAGGCCTAATAATTTAGCGGTTTTGTCAAAAGCTTCGCCAGCGGCATCATCAATAGTTTCACCTATTACTTTCAGGTTGCTTGCAGATTTACATAAAACGATTTGCGTATGGCCGCCGCTAACCGTAAGGCATAAAAAAGGAAAAGACGGCTTTTCATCGGCAATCAGGTTTGCTAAAACATGTGCCTGCATATGATGCACGGCTACGAGCGGCCGGTTTAATGAAAGGGCAAGGGATTTTGCAAACTGCGCACCCACCAGCAACGAGCCGATGAGCCCGGGTGCCTGGGTAAAAGCAATTGCATCCAATGATGAAAGCACACAGTCCGCGGACCGTAATGCACTGTCCACCACAGGTACGATATTTTGCAAATGTGCCCTGCTTGCCAGTTCGGGCACTACACCGCCATATTTTTCATGCACCGTTTGGTTGGCAATAATATTCGATAATATTTTACCATCACTGCATACAGCCGCTGATGTTTCATCACAAGAAGATTCAATGGCTAAAATAGTGATACCCGCCGGTGAAGGCACCTTACTATACATATGATCCATTTGGCAAAAATAGATCATCCGGCGTTTAATCTATAAGGTGCTAATGGTAAAGATGTAGCCAGTTGTGGTTCAGCTAACCAGGAGAATAAAAAATTATTAAATCAATAGGATGCCCACTCACATGCATATCCGGGATAGTTGCAATTGTGCACAGACTCATAGAGGCGATATTATCGTATAAAAATTATGGTAAAAACTGGTAAAGTCCTGCAAGGACGGCCTTTGGATTGTGTAAATAAAGCTAAAAAAAAAGGTTGCATTTATCAGGCTTTGCTAAATTTAAATTACTTTCTTTTCTACCAAATTACCTAATTAGGCTTTAGCGAATTAAAGGAAAATATTAAATAAAACTGTTTTCAAATAAAAGTATATTTAAAAACGCCAGGGAGCGAAGCGCTCTTATTTAAAGGCCAGGGAGAGCTATTTACTCCGGATCGCTACCACCGGATCCATCCGGGCAGCCCTTGATGCAGGAAATATACCAGCCAGTATACCTACCACCAGGCAAATAATAACAGTACCTACCAGCAGGGGAATAGAAATATATACTGGGAACTTTAATGGCCCCGATAATATCAGCGTAAGGATATACACAAATGTTAGCCCGAAGGCTCCGCCCATCAGGCAAAGGATGGCAGCCTCTAATAAAAACTCGAACAGGATACTACCCCTTTTTGCCCCGATCGCTTTTTTAAGTCCAATCATGCTCGTTCTTTCTTTCACTGTTACGAACATGATATTGGCAATACCAAACATGCCTACGATCAGGCTGATTACACCGATCAGCCCTCCAACAATATTTACCGTTCCAAATAAACTCGTGATGGCCTTGCTAAAAGCTTCTACGCTGTTCAATGAAAAATTATCTTCCTGGGTTGGACTCAGCCGCCGGATCTGCCGCATGATGCCTTCCAGTTCATTTGTAAGCGCATCCGTGGTTACGTTATCTTTTCCTTTAGCAATGATGACAGGGTTGGCCCAGTCTTCGGATACGATCTGCTTACAGAATTTATACGGAAGCATAATGCAATTGTCATAATCCCAGCCTATAAAATTCTTGCCCTCCTTTTTTATCACACCAACAATGGTTACTTTTTTTCCTTTGATGTCAAAATATTTCCCCAATGCTTTTTCCGCTGTTCCATATAATTTTTCCGCGTTATCATAACCGATCAGTCCGACGGACGTTCCGCTGTTGAATTCTGCTGCCGAGATATATCGTCCCTGGTCGAATGCAATAGGCTGAATTGTCATTTGCCCTTCTACGATGCCATACACGGACGCGTTTTGGATAATATCGTCTTTATAGGACAAGTTGCCGCCTGACCTGATCAAAAAACTGACGTCTTCAACAAGCTGCGACCGTTCTTTGATCAGGTCCATTTCTTCAAATTTCATTACCGGGCGCTGCTGGAATTTCCACCATGGTTTGTCTGGTCCGCCGCTATATTCCCATTTGTCGATATAAATCGTATTGCTGCCAAGGGTCTTCACTTCATTCTGGATATTTCGCTCCAGGCTGTTAACGGTAGCCAGTACTCCAATGATACAAAATATACCAAAGGCAACACCGGTAAGGCTCAGCGCCGTACGAAGTTTATTGACCCTGAGTTCCTGCAGGGTAAGCCTTAAAGAATTGCGAAGAATATTGAGCGATTTACGCATATTCCAAAATTACACCAAGCAAATTAATTGTGCCAGGAAATTATATAAGTGGCCTCCTCTCCAATAACCCACCAGGTGGTACGGCGAATGTAAGCTCCTGGAGTTTGTTAAATTAGGCCTTCCCGGGTGAACATTTTTTCCAGCTAATGGGAGTAGTGAACTTTTGATCCATTAGAAAAGAGGAACTGTTCTTACACCAGCGGTAAAATTGGCCCATATTAAAACAAATGGATCAAAACTTTTTACGACGGGTTTAATTTTTAGACATAACATTTGTATCATTCGCGGAAATTGGCCTGAGATACCCTCCTGATAAATCTGTTGCAGGCATTTAAATAAACCAGTGTCTCCTGCTTCCTGTTTAAGCACTGTATTTTAAAAAACAAATATTATCTTAACGCTTAAAAGTATAACATCATGGTAAATAAACTTATTCCTCCTGCTATTGTGGTTATTTGTTTGCTTTCTGCCTGCGATAACAAACCGGCCGCGCGCAAGGATGTTAAATTATACAGTGCAGAGCAATTGTATAATAATAAAAGTATCGGCGGTGTAGCCTACAATGCAGCCGAAACCGGCATACTGATTAATTCGAACGTTACCGGTATTTATAATTTATATGAACTGAACCTGGTCGATACGGTATTGAAACCATTGACACAATCGAAAAAAGAATCATTTTATGCGATTGATTACCTCCCTGGCACCAATAAATTCCTGTACAGCGCAGACAGGGGCGGAGACGAGAACAGCCATATATATTTACAGGCCCCGGGTGATACGGCCGCAAAAGACATCACCCCGTGGCCTGGCAGCACTAATAATATGTACGGCTGGAGTGTGGATAAACAATCGATCTACGTAACGGGTAACAGGCGCGACCCCAAATACTTTGATCTTTGGAAAGGGGATACCACGGGGTGGAATTTTACGCTCTTTTATCAAAATGATTCGGGGTATTCACCCGGCGTGATTAGCAGTTCTGAACGATACATTACTCTTACAAAGGAGATTACAACCGATAAGAACGAGCTTTACCTGTATGATCGTATCAATAAAACTAGCAGGCGTATCAGCAATGATAACGAGGCAACCTGGAACGGGGCTGCCTTTGAAAAAAATGATAGCATATTATATTATATCACCAATGACGGCGACGAGTTTTCTTACGTGGTTAAATACAATATCAATAGTGGCACTGCAGGTAAATTCTATTCCGCCAAATGTGATGTTGCTTATATGTCGCTGAGCGAAAATGAACAATACCATACTATTTTTATTAATGAGGATGGGAAGAATAAGGTGCAGTTGTATGACCATGCTGCCAATCAGCTCATCGATTTCCCCGAAATAAAGGATGGCGATATTAAAGGGGTAACCATCTCTCCCAGCGAAAAAAATATGATGTTGTCGGTAGGAAGCAGCCGTAGTCCTAACAATATTTATACCTACAATTTTGAAACAAAAACCCTGAAGCAGCTTACTCAAACACTGAATCCTGAGGTGGACGTTAATGATTTGGTAAGCGCCGATGTCATTCGGTTTAAATCTTTTGACGGCAAGGAAATTCCGGCCATTTATTATAAACCGCTTACAGCATCAAAAGACAATAAAGTACCGGCCATCCTTACCATCCATGGTGGTCCGGGTGGGCAGTCGAGGATCGGCTTTTCAAACGAGATACAATATTTCGTTAATCATGGATATGCAGTATTGGCCGTTAACAACCGCGGCAGCAGCGGGTATGGCAAGTTATTTTATAAATTAGATAATAAGGATCATAGCAATGGCGATCTAAAAGATTGCGTATGGGCTAAAAAGTGGCTGCAACAACAGGATTATATCGATACCGCAAAATCAGTATTCATGGGGGTAGCTACGGTGGAAGCATGGTTTTGGGTGCATTGGCTTTTTATCCTTCCGAATTTAAAGCAGGTGTGGATCTTTTTGGCGTAGCCAACTGGGTGCGTACCCTGCGCAGCATTCCTCCTTATTGGGAATCCTTTAAAAAGGCGTTGTATGAAGAAATGGGTGATCCTAATTCAGCGGATTCTGTAAGATTGAGAAATATTTCTTCCCTGTATAATTATGAGAAGATCACGAAACCTTTAATCGTCTTCCAGGGTATGAATGATGTGCGCGTACTGCCAGTTGAAAGCGAGGAGATCGTTGCAGGCGTTAAAAAGAATAATGTACCGGTAGAATATATTACCTATGCGGATGAAGGACATGGTTTTGCAAAAAAAGCAAACCAGATCAATACCGCGAAAAAAACATTGGAGTTTTTGGATAAGTATCTTAAGGGAAGTTCTAACCCGGTTAACAAATAATACAGGAACAAGTTTTTTAATAATGCCGTGGCGTTGTCCCGGCATTTTTCATGTTGGTTAACCTAAGCCACAGTCTACTTGTGATAAAAGCGGAAGGTGCATTTCAATTACCCGCTTGCTTTTTAGGCTGTGCAGGGTGAGTTTACCGGCCTCAGCGGGTTGACAGTTTAGTGTGCCTGCCACCAAGCCACAAAGTTAAAATGCACCTCAATGGGAGGATGAAGTATCCACTAGGCGCATAATTGTTAACTTTGTATTTCAAATTAAGAAGTTCGAAAAAAATGTTATACGAGGCGAAGGGGTTAACTGTATTGTTTAATTCGTTTCAATTAAAATTATGAAAGAAGTAGTGATCATTTCCGCGGTAAGAACACCCATAGGAAGTTTTGGCGGGTCCTTAAAAAATTTCACCGCCACCCAATTAGGCGCTATCGCTATCAAAGGCGCTTTGGCAAAAGCCGGTATTGCTGCTGACCTGGTAAATGATGTTTTAATGGGATCTGTTATCCAGGCCAACCTTGGACAGGCACCTGCAAGACAGGCGGCGAAATTTGCGGGCCTGCCCGATAAAGTAATCTGTACCACGGTTAATAAAGTTTGCGCCAGTGGGATGAAATCGATTTCGCTGGGTGCACAAAGCATACTGCTGGGCGATGCCGAAATCGTTATCGCCGGGGGAATGGAAAGCATGAGCAATGTCCCCTTTTATGCGGATAGCATGCGTTGGGGTAACAAGTATGGCAACACTCAATTCATAGACGGTTTAGCGAAGGACGGCCTTACGGACGTGTACGATGGTAAAGCAATGGGCAATGCCGCGGAGCTTTGTGCCGTAACCTGTGGCATCACCCGGGAAGAACAGGACGTTTTCGCAATAGACAGTTATCACCGGTCACAGGCTGCAATTAGTGAGGGCAGGTTTGATAACGAGATCGTTCCGGTGGAAATACCCCAACGGAAAGGAGAGCCCGTATTATTTACTAAAGATGAAGAACCATTTAACGTAAAGTTTGATAAGATCCTGGAACTAAAAGGAGCCTTTCAAAAAGATGGCACCGTTACAGCCGCCAATGCTTCTACGATGAATGATGGTGCAGCAGCATTGTTGTTGATGAATAACGAAAAAGCGGCGGAACTGGGATTACACCCCATCGCTAAAATATTGAGTTATGCTGACGCGGAACAGGCCCCGGAATGGTTTACTACCACACCATCCATCGCCGTACCCTTAGCGGTCGAAAAAGCTGGATTAAAAATGGAGGACATTGCTTACTGGGAATTGAATGAAGCCTTTGCAGTAGTAGGAATAGAAAACACGAAGCGAATGAAACTGGATCCCGCCAGGGTAAATGTAAACGGGGGCGCAGTATCAATGGGTCATCCATTGGGTTGCAGCGGTGCAAGGATCATCGTTACACTGATAAATATCCTTAAGCAAAGGAATGCGCGCTATGGTGCAGCAGGCATTTGTAACGGAGGCGGTGGTGCATCTGCAATGGTTATTGAAAATATGGAATACACCAGTACAGCAAACTAAAACCTTCAATAAGCCCGGCTTCCATCAATAGTAAAATTTCCTTTTAAGGAACTTACACGTTGAACCTGAAATGCATGACGTCCCCATCATGTACCACATATTCCTTTCCTTCAATTCTTAACCGGCCATTTTCCCGGCAGGCAGCTTCTGATTTATAGGTAATAAAATCGTTGTAAGATATTACCTCTGCTTTTATAAACCCTTTTTCAAAATCTGTATGGATCACACTGGCAGCCTGTGGCGCTTTCCAGCCGTGGTGAATCGTCCATGCCCTTACTTCCTGTACACCGGCTGTAAAGTAAGTCAATAGATTCAGCAGTTTGTAGGCTGAATGAATTAAACGGTCCAGGGCGGGCTCGCTCATTTTATATTCTTCCATGAACATGGCCTTATCATCAGGATTGTCGAACTCCGCAATCTGTGCCTCGATCGCATTGGTCATTATGATTACCTCGGCGCCTTCATTTTTAACGGCTGCTACCAAAGCGTCTGAATATTTATTGCCCGTATGCATAGAAGCCTCATCCACATTGGCGACATATAAAACCGGTTTGTCACTCAGTAAAAAGTTTTCGGCAATAGCGGCTTTTTCTTCTTTGTCGAGGTTGAGTGAATGAACACTTTTGCCCTTGTTCAACTGGTCCCGGCATCTTAACAAAACATCATATTCCAGTTTTAATTTTGCATCACCGGTCTTCAGCATTTTCTCTACCCTGGATAATTTTTTTTCTACGCTATCAAGGTCCTTTAATTGTAATTCCGTTTCAATGATCTCTTTATCACTAATGGGGTTGATCGGGCCTTCATCCCTTAAAATATTGTCATCTTCAAAACAACGGATCACATGTATAATTGCATCCACCTCGCGGATATTGGCCAGGAATTTATTACCCAATCCTTCACCTTTGCTGGCACCACGGACTAAACCGGCAATATCTACAATTTCAATTTGTGTCGGTACAGTGCGGTTTGGTTTCACCAGTTCAGCGAGTTTATCAATTCTAGGATCGGGCACATTTACCAAACCTGTATTGGGCTCAATGGTACAGAACCTGTAATTGCTTGCCTGCGCCTTGGCGCTGCTGCTAACCGCGTTGAATAGTGTTGATTTTCCTACATTCGGTAATCCCACAATGCCTGCTTGTAAAGCCATGTTATTTATGTTTATTGTTTATTGTTATTTGATCCTTCGACACATATACCATAATCTTTTGCCGGGACAGATACATTTCAAAAATATATTTTAAGATTTTATTGCTCGAAAGGTTGTCATATCCTAAAAAAATCCAGCATCCATTATTCACTATCCAGGATTCAGCATCCTAAATCAATCCTTTTAACTTTCAACCTTCAACTTTTAGCGGCTGCAAAGGTAAGGTTTGCATTGATATATCAGGTTTCGGTATAAAGCACTAATTTCAAGCAAGTAATTTGATAATTATCCGTGTTATCTATCTACAGTCATTTAACTATAGTAATCAAAGCCGGTAATCAATGTTACAAACAGAAACCGAAAACCGAAAACCGAATCTTTAATATGGCATTAAGCAGAATCTGGTCGGCATTTATCATTATTGCAATAACGGTTGCTGGTATTAAATGTTTTTTCTTTGGAGAATCGCAGATTTTTTCCTGGATGGTTAGTGGAAAAGCGAGCGATCCGGCTAATCCACTTAAAATAGACGGTATCATTGAAACCTGCTGGATAGCTGTTGAAATTTGCTTAAAGCTGATTGGTATTTTAGCGCTGTTTATCGGGTTTATGAATATTGCAGAAAAAGCCGGCGGGATAAGACTTTTGTCCCGTATCGTTGGCCCTTTTTTTTCTAAACTTTTTCCGCAGATTCCGAAAGGTCATCCATCAATGGGACATATGATCATGAATTTTTCAGCAAACCTCCTTGGGTTAGACAATGCAGCGACCCCCTTTGGATTAAAAGCAATGGAAAGTTTGCAGGAACTCAATCCAGATAAAGAGGTGGCTTCTGATTCGCAGGTAATGTTTCTTTGTTTGCATGCGGCAGGTTTGAATTTAATTCCTGTTAGTGTAATTGCAGTACGGGCAGCACAAAATGCTTCTGATCCTACTGATGTTTTTCTTCCCTGCATGATCGTAACCTTTGTGGGTACAATGGCTGCCATGATAATTGTTTCCTTTAAGCAAAAGATCAATTTATTTCAGCCTGTAATATTAGGCTGGGTGTTTGGTATTTCTGCAATAATCGCATTATTGGTTTTATATATTACCAGGCTGAATGCCGCGGGGATCCAGGCGTTTTCAGGGATGTTAAGCAATGGATTGATTTTGCTTGTTTTTCTGCTGATCGTTTTAGGTGGTTTGTACAAAAGGATAGATTTATTCTCCGCTTTTGTTGACGGAGCAAAAAATGGGTTTGATACTGCCATTCGTATTATTCCTTATATATTGGGGATTTTAGTTGCAGTAAGCATGCTTCGTACCAGTGGTACATTTGCTGCCGTCATTACGGGAATGAAACAGTTTTTTGCCATGCTTGGGGCAGATACGCGTTTTGTTGATGGATTACCCACAGCATTGATAAGGCCATTGAGTGGGGGGGCAGCCCGCGGAATGATGGTGAGTACAATGACTACATTTGGTCCTGATTCTTTTGCAAGTAAGTTGTCAGGAATTTTCCAGGGTGCATCGGACACAACATTTTATGTTGTTGCTGTTTATTTCGGATCTGTAAATATCAAGAATACCCGTTATTCGATCGGTGCTATGCTGCTCGCGGATTTAGTGGGGATCATTACTGCCATTATTTTATGTTATTTGTTTTTTGGTTAGGATACGAGCCGCCTAAAATTTAACCTTGCGTTATTAATAATATTCATTTGTTCTTTCGATCACTTCTTTTTCCTGGTTGTAAGTTTGGGTTTTTGTTTGGCAGCCGTTTTCCGGGAGGGTATTTTTTGGGATATATTTTTTCTCTTTTGAATAACAACTGGTTTGGCCTCGCGCCGCAAGCGCTTTGTAGCCCGCATGGGTATTTTAGTGGATCCGGAATCATCTTCTTCTCCATATGAAAAGTAATTCCCAAATAGGTTAGCCAGGTCTTTTGCATGATAGATGCCACGGTCATACTTATTGCCCAGCACGATAATGGTCGCAGAATCCTCCAATAACCTGATGAAGGCGGCATTGTTGCCGTGCCACCAGCCATTATGGTAGATCATTTTTTTGCCGGAAGGATAACTGTTCATCCTCCATCCAAGTCCATAGTTCCTGGTACCAGGCCTTTCATTACTATAAGGTGCATATGCTTCTGCAAGCGTTTTCTCATTAAATAAAACCTGGCTCGTCAACGCCCTGTCCCAAAGCAGCAGATCACGGGGAGTACTATAAACATTCTTATCACCATAAACCAAATCAAGGAAGTTAAGGGCGATCGGTTTACCACGGTAATCATAACTCAATAAAACTTTTCCTGAATCCGAATGAGTAAATACAAAACTGTGTTTCATTTGTAAGGGAGAAAAGAAGGTTTTCTGCAAATATTCACCGTATTTTTTGCCACTCAGTTTTTCTATCAGCAATGCCAGTAATGCATAATTTGTATTGCAATAAGTAAATCCCCTGTTAGGCGCACCTATATTTGCAATTTTCGATTTGTTGGTTATTAAAAAATTAAGCACGTCTTCATTGCTCACATATACTTTTTTGTTCCACCCCATATTGTCCATAAAGTGAACGTAATTGGGTAACCCGCTCCGGTGATTGAGCATGCTGCGGACTGTAACGCCCGGGTAATTAAAAGAAGGAAAATATTGGCTGAATTCATCATCGATATTCAATTTGCCATCCTGCCATAATTTTAAAACGGCCATGGCTGTAAATGTTTTGGAAACCGAAGCAATATGTAATGAAGTGCTGTCTGTTATACTATCCATACTGCCCCAACGGCCGCTACCGTTGTACGATTCAAATACAATGTTACCTTTTTTAGCTACAACAATACCCCCGTTAAAGCCTCTTGATTTTAACATCGAATCGTACCAGTAAGCGCTGGCAACGCTGAGCCGTTCGATCTCGGCAGCCGGTAGCGGTGGGGGAGGTGTTAATAGTATGTTTACAGTATGTTCCCCGGTGACAGGCAAATTAATTTGGGGGTTGGAATTGCAGGCACTCAGTATAGTAAGCGTGGTTAAAATCGCACAGCGATACAGGGAACTCCTAAACGCATGTTCGCCTTTAAGGAAAAAAAAATGATAACAAAATATATTTACAATGGTATTTACTAAGGGACTAAAAAAACGCGTCATAAAATTATTAAGACTTAGATAGAATATATTTGTGCAAAATAAGGCCTAATAATATGGTAGACAAAAAATTAACAAGTTATCCAAAAGAGAAAATCAATATTTTATTTTTAGAAAATATCAGTGATGCGGCGGTAAAATATTTTAATGCAGCCGGTTATGTAAATGTTAAAAAACTAAATGGTGCACTTAGTGAAGAGCAACTTACAAAAGAAATAAAAAACGTTCACCTGGTTGGCATCCGGAGCAAAACACAATTAACATCAAGGGTATTGAAGGCTGCGGAAAAGTTACAGGCGATCGGCTGCTTTTGTATCGGGGTAAACCAGGTAGACCTTAAAGCTGCTACCAGACAAGGAATTGCTGTTTTTAATGCGCCTTATAGCAATACAAGGAGCGTAGCTGAATTAGTGATCGGAGCTTCCATCATACTAATCAGGAGGATCATTGATAAGAATAAAGCCGCTCACGAGGGTATTTGGCTTAAGGAGGCAACCGGGAGTTATGAGTTGCGTGGAAAAACGCTGGGGATAATCGGGTACGGGAATATCGGCAGCCAGTTGAGTGTGTTAGCCGAAGGGCTTGGAATGAAAGTGATCTACTATGACGTTGAAACAAAACTTCCTTTGGGAAACGCAGAAGACAGCAAAAACCTTAAGGACCTCGTGGGTAAAGCGGATGTTATTTCATTGCACGTCCCTGATTTACCCTCTACAAAGAATATGATCAATAAGAGCCTGTTAAAAAATTTTAAGCCCGGCAGTATTCTGATTAACTATGCACGTGGAGAAGTGGTGGATATTGAGGCCTTGGCTAAATCGTTGTCAGAAGGTCACCTGGGTGGCGCTGCAATTGATGTGTTCCCCTGGGAACCTGAAAAAAATGGTGATGAGTTTACCACTCCTTTGCAGGGATTAAGTAATGTTTTGTTAACTCCCCATATTGGAGGTAGTACACAGGAGGCACAATATAATATTGGCAATGATGTTAGCACTAAATTATTCAATTACCTGGAGAAGGGCGCCACTTATGGTTCCCATACAGTACCCGCATTAAGCCTGCCCCCGCAGGAAGGTACCCACCGTATCCTCCATATTCATAACAATGTACCAGGAGTATTAAGTGAGATCAATACCACTTTGTCTCAAAATAAAATTAACATATTGGGACAGTACCTCAAAACCAATGATGCCATCGGGTATGTGGTGCTGGATGTGGATAAGAATCTCAGTAAAAACGCACTTGAATTACTAAGACAGGTAATGGAAACGATCAAGGTGAGGATGTTGTATTAATGGATTCCTGCCCGTCAATTATGAAGTTACTCCGGCTTAACCAAGCCATATTGTTAAAAACCTGTAAAAGAAACAGGCGGTATCTTTTCCATGGAAAGGAAACTTTCTTAACTTTCAATATTTATTGAAAATATTGTATCTTTGTATCCTCAATTTAAAATACAATGAAAATAATCATTATAGGGGGTGGCTTTGGAGGGTTGAAGCTTGCCCGCAAACTCAGCAATAAGCCAGGCTTTGATATCACTTTACTCGACCGCTTTAACTACCACCAGTTTCAACCGTTATTTTACCAGGTTGCCACCGCCGGCCTTGATGCCAGCAATATTTCTTTTCCCTTACGCAAGGTTTTTCAAAAAAGTAAAAATATCCGTTTCAGGATGGCCGAAGTGCAACAGGTAAATTCTGACCAGAACAAAGTAGTAACGGATATCGGGGAATTCGATTATGATGTGTTGGTGATCGCGACAGGCGCTGATACGAACTTTTTTGGCAACCAAAACATGATCGATCACGCTTTTCCTATGAAAAGTACAGTAGAGGCAGTGCAACTGCGCCATCATTTGTTGCACAATTTTGAAGATGCCCTTAGTGCAAAAACGGAAACTGAGTTGCTTAGGTTAATGACCATCATTGTTGTAGGGGGTGGTCCAACCGGGGTTGAATTAAGCGGCGCAATTGCTGATATGAAACGATTCCAGTTACCCAAGGATTACCCGGAACTCGATTTTAACCTGATGAAAATATACCTGCTGGAAGGCTCAGGCAAAACCCTTGGTAATATGAGCGAAAAATCATCCCAAGATTCCATGCGATATTTGAAAAAGCTGGGTGTCACTGTAAAGACAAATACCATATTAAAAGATTTTGACGGGCAAAAAGCCATCCTCGAAAATGGGGAAACCATTGATGCCTCACTCGTAATCTGGGCGGCAGGCATTAAGGGTAATGTTCCTGGAGGTATCAGTAAAGACCTGGTCGTACGGGGAAACCGCATTACTACCGACAGGCATTGCCTGGTAAAAGGATTTACCAACATTTATGCTATCGGTGACGTAGCCTATATGGAAGAACCGTCATGGCCCCACGGCCACCCCCAAGTGGCGCCCGTTGCCATGCAACAGGCCGAAATGCTTGCAAGTAACCTCCGCCGGATAGAAATGAAAAGCAGCAATAAACAATTACAGGAATTCGCGTACAAGGACAGCGGTAGTATGGCCACTGTAGGACGTAATCTTGCTGTGGTGGATATGCCCAAACCAAAATTGCATTTCAGTGGTTTTTTTGCATGGATGATCTGGATGGGCCTTCACCTGATGTTAATATTAGGAGTTAAGAACCGGTTATTTGTATTCGCTAACTGGCTCTATAATTATTTTACATACGACCAGAACCTCCGGTTGATCTTTAAGGTATTTTATCGCATGCCGAAAGTCGATGAATCATTGCCTAAGGACAATAAACCCGTCCAGCCAAAAGCAGTGGAACCGAAGCCTGTTGAGGCCATCAGCAGGTAGCGGCGAAATTAATAGTTCACCTTTTCGGCTTCAAAGAAACGATCCGCCGGCAAATAAGCTGCCCGGTCTTTGCAATCTAACCGAATAAATCAGGCTTTATCAAGTGCTTTTAATAAACGGGTTGCCCTGCTTTTAAATGCTGCCCTTTGGTTTGGTAGTTGTTCTTCGATGAGTAATTTTATTTCCGGTATAATATCCAGGTATTGTTTTGCAAGATTACCCAATACCGTCAGCGAGAACGCCTTAATGGCAACTGCTTCACGGGGTGACTCCACATATTTAAAACAGGTATTCATTACTTCCCCCTGGAATTTTTTGGGGATATCGATCTGTTGAAGGATCCTTACTGAATTTCTTTTTATTGCATTATGCAACCCGGGTTGGTTTAAATTCTCAATTAGGGCTTGTAAATTCTTTTTGATAAACCCGGGATGCAACGACACGCAGTAGCTTAGTGCCCAGGCGGCTCTTTGGGTAACCCTGTATTCATCCTTCAGGAAGAGGCGGAACAATTGGTCAAACCGTTTTTGGTCAGTGCCCACCCAATCAATGATCTTATCCCGTTGCGCTTTCGAATGCTCCTTTAATATTTCTTCTCTTAAGTTGAAAGGATCCACTTCCAGGTTTTTAAACGAAATTTTCCGGCCAATTAGGCGGGCAAAATTATAATTAAGCCCTATGAAATAATAACTAAATAAATTAATGGGAAACGGTGGCTAAGGGCTTAAATTCAGCAACCTGCGATCAGCGGGCAACGACCGAAGCCAATCCCCAATTATCAACTAAAATAAAATTTTGAATCATGAATTTTATTTTCCTTATTCGTTTTTACAGAAAAAGCAAAGCCTTTCTGTACAGCGTATGCACCGTATTGCCCTTTTTTATTAAGGGCTAAAAAACCAACCTGCAAGCTTTTTGCTTTCTCAGGATCTCTCTTTATAATGCGCTCCACTGCTTTTTTACAAGCAACTTCAGGACTATGGCCCTGCCGCATAAATTCTACCACGAGGTGCGTGCCACAAATACGGATCACTTCTTCCCCCACGCCACTGCTGGTGGCCGCGCCTACCTGGTTATCTACAAAAAGTCCTGCACCGATCACCGCAGAATCGCCCACCCGGCCATGGACTTTAAAGGCCAGCCCGCTGGTCGTTACTCCCCCCGATAAATTGCCCTTGGCATCCATTGCCAGCAAACCCATTGTATCATGATTAGGAGAACCACCAGGTAAAAAATTAGGCGCAAAGGGACCGCTGCCGGTTTTATTCTCTATGTTGATGAGCGGCTTGTATTCACTGGATTTAAGCCATTTCTGGTATTCTTTTTCCGCGTCGCCCGAAAGTTTGGCCGGCTCTTTTTCAAACCCGTTTTCGATGGCGAACTGTTGGGCGCCATTTCCGACCAACAAAACATGTGGCGTACTTTCCATTACCTTCCTTGCCACCGAAATGGGATGTTTGATTTGTTCCATGCCGGCCACTGCACCACAATTGGCATGTTCGTCCATGATGCATGCATCAAGTGTAACGATACCATCCCTGTCGGGGTTCCCGCCAAGGCCGACACAACAGTTCACCTGGTCTTCCATATACCTGGCGCCTGCTTCTATTGCATCAATCGCCTTGCCATTTGGGGATAATATTTTCCAGGCGGCGGCATTTACGGGCATTCCTGAATCCCAGGTGGAGATAACGATCGGTCCGACCGGTAAACCGATATCCCCTGCTAAACCATTCGTTGCGGCGAATAAAGGCGCAGAAAGCGCCGAGAATTGTAAAAATTTTCTTCTATGAATTTTCCGGGCCATAAATGTTACCTATTTTATTTGTTTAGAAATTATTATGTGCAAACTGTTTTTTCAGTGAGAC
>JBBJMD010000264.1:0-4469 GCA_037719925.1 Ferruginibacter sp. | reverse complement strand
TAATGACCTCCGATTTGGCCAGGTGGTCGGATGGCACAACCCAACAGAAAAATTTGCTTTCCATTATTACCTTTCTTTTCCGGGTGAAAATACGTTGGTTGTGCAGCGGGGCCGGTTTGCCAAATGGGATATGGAAGTACTGAAATCTTTATGGCGGAGGATACGCGGAAATTAACTTTTTTGCCTGAAGTAAAAGGTAAATACATGAAACCCCAACCTGAATAATTCGTAAGAGGCCCACCGGAAAAATTGTTTCAGGATATTCTTCGTGCGGGTATGACTTTCTCTCGTAATGATTTCACAATCGTTTACCATTATCTCTTCCAGGGTTTGTTCAATATGACAAGAAAACACGGAGTTTCTTACATCCAGGTTCAGTTCCACACTTGCATATGCGCTGATGTCGTTGATATTATAAGAGCCGATCGTCATCCATTGGTTATCGCATACGGCTATTTTTCCATGCAATATATTATTTTGATATTCATAGATAGCCACCCCATGTCGCAATAACCAATCGTACATGTACCGCTCGGCATTTTTAGCGATTATGAGGTCCGACTTGCCCGCTACGATCACTTTAATTTTCACCCCCCGGCGGACGGCGCGTTTAATTGCCTTTTGCATGATGCTGCCCGGCAAAAAATAACTGCATAGAATAGAAACGTGCGATTTTGCACCTGTCATCATCTCAACGTAAGTTTTGGAAATTTGGGCTTTTTGCCTCACCCAATCATTCCGCCGCATCCTTACATCCGCTACCTCATCCGGTTTGATGTCCGGTTTCAGCACCACCGGGTTACAGGGTTTTGCCCTGGAATCCGTCTTATGCCCCCTCCAGGTGTTCCAGCACAATATGCATAACTCTTTTACTATCACACCTTCGGTCAATAATGCAAAATCAAGCCAGGCGGGCTTACCCGGCAAGTCGTTGTACTTGTTACTAATGTTGATACCGCCCACAATCGCAACATCTGTATCAACAACCATTATCTTATGATGCAGCCTTCTTCCAAAATAAAAACCAGTGCTTTTAAACAACGGTTCAAAAAAACGAAAATTAACACCCCCGTCTTTTAACTGTTCAACGAATTCATCGGAAAGTGACTGGGATGCATATCCATCAGCCATTAAATACACATTTACATTCCGTTTAGCGGCAGCTATAAGTGCGTCAGCTATTTTCTTTCCTGTTTCGTCATCATCATAAATATACACCTGCAGGTGAATGGTATCCTTTGCGTTATTGATCATCTTTTCCAGGGTCTCAAAATAGGCGGTTCCACCCCTGATAAGTTTAACTTTATTCTGTGCTGTATAAGCTGAGGTTGATTTAGGCTTCCGTGCAATGGACATGGAAACAAGCTAACAAAAAAATTTAATACAAATCATTATAAAATTAAATTGCGTCCATTTCATTCGTTTAATTAAAACTAAAAAGCAAATACTTAACATCGGTAAATTGGAAAGAACAGTACAATTTTATGTGCGATATCTTTCATTAAACGGCTTGATCAAACCATCATAACAAATTGTTTCCGGGAACGACCCCCATGCTTTCAGTGAACATCCTTTACTACACAGATAATAATAATTAAATAATTGAAAACTGGCTGAGAAACTGAACCCGCTTACTTAATGGGCTGCTGCAATAACGCGGGTAACGAGTGCTGCGATGCGGCTTTTTTACTAATTTCACGTATGAATTTCCGTAACCGTAGAATTGAGAAAAAGACCAACACTAATCCTAAAATAAAGACCCTCACTTTCAGGGATAGGTTAACAGCTTTGCAAAATGTACCGAGGTTTTTTAAAATGGTTTGGCAAACCAGTCATACCATGACGCTGATCAGCGCTGCATTAAGAATTATACGGTCGGCAATTCCCCTTGCAATATTGTATGTAGGAAAGCTCATCATCGATGAAGTAGTGTTATTGCATGCCGGTAATGGAACGTTGCCCCACGACAGGTTGTGGGAATGGGTAGCCATAGAGTTTGGCCTTGTTATTCTTTCGGATATACTTAACCGTGCCATCAGCCTGATGGATGCATTATTAGGAGATTTATTCTCAAATCACAGCTCGGTGAAGATCATGGCGCATGCGGCAACCCTTGACCTTGACCAGTTTGAGGATTCGGTGTTTTACGATAAACTGGAGAGGGCCAGGCAACAGACAGCAGGGCGCACCATTTTACTTTCACAGGTAATGGGCCAGGTGCAGGATATCATCACCATGTGTTTTCTTGCCGCAGGCTTGGCCGCCTTTAATCCCTGGCTGATCATTTTACTGCTGGTAGCAGTTGTACCTGCTTTCCTGGGAGAATCACATTTTAATGACAGGAGCTATGCCCTTACGCGGGGACAAACGCCCGAGCGAAGGGAACTTGATTACCTGCGTTATATTGGGGCAAGCGATGAAACAGCTAAAGAAGTTAAAATATTCAACCTGTCAAAATTTATTATTGATCGTTTCCGGCATTTATCCGGGAAATTTTACGCCGATAATAAAAAGCTGGCGTTAAGGCGATCTGCCTGGGGAACCTTTTTTGCCTTCATCGGAAGCGCAGGATACTACGGAGCCTATGTATTCATCCTGGCCAAAGCCGTCGCAGGCAGCCTGTCTCTTGGAGACCTTACTTTTTTGGCAGGTTCTTTCAGGCAAATGAGGGCACTGCTGGAAGGCATCCTGAACCGCTTTACCAGTATCTCGCAGAGTGCTGTTTACCTGGGCGACTTCTTTGAATTTTTTACCATACAGCCGAAAATAAGCGAGGCGAAAAACGCCCTTCCTTTTCCGAATCCAATACTACAGGGCTTTATATTTGAGAATGTTGGCTTCCGTTATACCAACTCGGAAAACTGGGCAAACCGGCATTTGAATTTTACCCTTCACCCTTCCGAAAAACTGGCATTGGTTGGGGAAAATGGCGCTGGCAAAACCACCCTGGTAAAATTATTGGCCAGGCTCTACGATCCTACCGAAGGCAGGATATTATTAGATGGCCACGACCTGAAAGCCTATAACCTGCAGGAACTGCGTATGCAGATAGGTATCATCTTCCAGGATTATATTCGTTACCAGATGTCCTTTGCTCAAAATATTGCTATTGGCAACATCCAGGAGAAAGATAACCGGGAACTGATAAGGACCGCTGCGCAAAAAAGCCTTGCAGACGTGCTGGCGGAAAAGTTACCTGATAAATATGACCAGCCCCTCGGCCGCCGTTTTAATGAAGGAACAGAACTTTCCGGCGGAGAATGGCAAAAGATAGCCCTTGCAAGGGCATACATGAAAGATGCGCAGCTACTAATACTGGATGAACCTACGGCTTCCCTGGATGCAAGGGCGGAATATACTGTATTTCAACGCTTCGCTGAATTAACGAAAGGTAAATCAGCCGTACTTATCTCTCACCGTTTTTCTACCGTAAGGATGGCCGACCGGATATTGGTTCTGGAAAAAGGTGAACTCGCCGAAATCGGGAGCCACGAAGTGCTGCTGCAAAAAAACGGGCGCTATGCCGAATTATTTCATTTACAGGCTATGGGTTACCGTTAGTAAACTCTGCTTTAAATGCATTGTGTTTTCGCAGCAGTTATTTTTGAAGGTACATTTCAAGAAGTGAAATACCCCCCGCTTTATTTAGAAAGTATTCTTCGGGAATCATTAACGGAGAACCATTTTGATGGGTTATAAATCTATAAGAGTTGGAAGCAGCAAGGAAGTTCAACCAGGCTGTGCATATCCTGAGGAATTTATCCAGCCGGTCAGGTGATTACCCTAAAGGTCAGGTTGATCCGTTTACCGGTTTCTTTAGTTGATTTTGGTAAATGATGTTCCCAGTACTGTTGTGTTTCACCTTTCATCAATAAAAAGCTGCCGTGTGTAAGTTCAACCGACCTTGTCAGTTTCTTTTCTTTAAAATTTCGAAACTGAAATAACCTGGCTGAACCAAAACTTACCGAACCGATTACAGGATTAAGGCCAAGCTCTTTTTCATTATCCCGGTGCCACCCCATGCTATCCTTTCCATCACGGTAAAAGTTCAATAGGGCACTGGTAAATTGAACGCCTGCAAAGTCCTCAATCCTTTCCTTGATAACCAGTAATGAACCTGTCCATGGCTGCGGCAACATGGTTAATCCCGAATAACGATATGCCTTACCGGCATCACCATACCAGGCGGTAAGCCTTGGTTGCATCATTTCCTTGCCGAAGATCTTTATGGGTTCCTGTTTCCAGCGTATCTCTGCCTCCAGTACATTAAAGTAATGGTCGCTTTCGGCTGGTAAAAAAAACCCAGGGTACAGCATTGCCTCCCCATTAAATGGTAATAAATTTTCGTGCATATTAAATAAAGACGCTTGCATACATTGCAATTACTTTTTGATCCTATTTCCTACTATATGTCATTCGATTCTATTAACCTGATACTCCCTTTGAGAATCCACTCCCTCCCGTGTACG
>JBBJMD010000263.1:0-4524 GCA_037719925.1 Ferruginibacter sp. | reverse complement strand
TGATCCATCGCCCTCAATTATTCATTAGCGGCCACTCACATATTTTAAAAGTCATGTACGATGAACCTTCAGGCTGCCTGCACATGAATCCTGGTGCAGCTGGAAAACAAGGCTGGCATAAAGTTCGGACGCTGATCCGCTTTGTGATTGACGGAAGCGACATTAAGAATTGTGAAGTGATCGAGTTAGGTTGATTGGCATGTGTTGAGCCTAGTCTTCATCGTTGGTTAATGGTGATCTTCGTTGACCGTTAACCGTTAGTTGTTGCCGGTGGCGGCTGGTCGGTGAGGGCTAAACGTTTCTTGTTCCTTATTAAATTTTTTGGAGGGTCAGCTGAACGGTCATTTTTGCACACCTGCCGCACGTATTATAACCTCAGCTGTAAAAACAAAGAGTAACGAGACCATCACCGGAACCACGAATATTTTCATTGCAAAAATTTAGGCGCTAAGGTAAGCTGAGGTAATTATTAATTTGTCAGGATTTTGGCAGCACCGTTTGATGTAAGCACCTAATTTTACAGCTTATTATAAAAGTATGGCAAGGTTGACATTTTTGATTATCAGCATAATTATTTTTGCAGCCAGTTCCTGCAATAGTAAAGATGCAAGTCCCGGCACCGCTTATCTTGCCCAGGAAAAGCAATTAAAAGACCTGGTGGTGCAATACCCTGATTCACTTATATTAAAAGAAAACCTGGTTCAATATTACAGGGAGAACAACAATTATAGCAGGGCTATTGCGGAAGTGGAAGCAGCTTTAAAGGGGTATCCTGATAATGACCGTTTTCTAATTATCAAAGCCACCCTTCATTTTGAAATTGGCGATACTACCAATGCAATCACCACATTTGAAAAAGCAATATCCATACAACCGAAGCCTGAATATATACTGTCATTGGGTTCGTTGTATGCACAAACCAGCAATGCCGCCGCACTGCAATTGGGCGATGCACTTTTAGAAGCGCCGGCCGGCAATTACCGTTCCGCGGCGCTTTTTATCAAGGGCCTTTATTATAGTTATTCCGGTAACAAGCAAAAGGCACTTCCTTATTTTGACTCCTGTGTTAAAATAAATTACAGGGATATGCCTGCTTACAGGGAAAAAGCCATTTGCTTGTACGATCTTAAGGAATATTCGCGTGCCCTCGATGTATTGAAGCAAGCGGTGACGGTGCAAAAAAGCTTTGATGAAGGATACTACTGGATGGGACGCTGTTATGAAAAATTAAATAAAAAAACAGCAGCTGCCGAAAGTTATGAAACAGCCTTGCAATTGGATCCTGATTACCGGGAAGCAATAGACGCATTGCAAAGTATAAAATAGATACCGCAAAACAGGAGTGGAAATTATTAAAGTTAATTCGGAAAAAACCTTTACGATAAACATATCAACCTTTCAACTATTTGTGCAGCATGGCACGCTCAAAAGGCTAACAATAAACCGTAATCAATAAATAAATAACATGGCAATCATCGCTCCATCACTGCTGGCTTCTAATTTTTTACAATTACAGGACGAATGTAACATGTTGAACAATAGCCAGGCTGATTGGTTTCACCTGGATGTTATGGATGGCCGTTTTGTACCCAATATAAGTTTTGGCCCCATGCTGATAGCATTTTTCAGAAAGGCCACTACCAAGATCTGTGATGTTCACCTGATGATCGAGGAACCCGGTAAATATGCTGAACATTTTAAAAAGGCCGGGGCCGATATCTTGTCTGTTCATATTGAAGCGTGCCCGAACCTGCACAGCAATATTCAACAAATAAAAAGCCTGGGAATGCGTGTAGGCGTTGCCGTTAACCCACATACACCTGTTGATACATTGCAGGATATTTTAGCAGATATTGATCTTGTAAACCTGATGAGCGTAAATCCCGGTTTCGGAGGGCAATCATTTATTCCGCATACGCTGAATAAAATCAAACAACTGCGCGCTATGATAGAAGAGCGGTCACTGAATGTGAAGATCGAAATTGACGGCGGCGTTACGGAAGAAAACGCAAAACAGATTATTGATGCGGGCGCCGACATCCTGGTCGCGGGTAATACTGTTTTTAAATCAGCAGATCCTGTAGCAGCCATCGCAAGGCTCAAAGCAATCTAAGGGTATCGTACATTTGCATTACCACATCGGCGGATTGTTTTACCCATCCTTTCTCTTCCTTGTTCCATTTATATTTTTTTGAGATAACCCTTTCCAGTATTTGCTGCCCTTTTATGGCTTGTTCCTTGTTATAAAAACAATTTAACCACTTTGCTTCCAGCTTATCCTTGTTAGTAACGGAAACGCCTCCGCGATACCATTTAAAGCAGGTAGGCAGCCCGGTAAAGGAAATTACATTTGCGTCCCTTTCAGCATTATCTTCCAAAAACCTGGCATAAAACAGGACGCATTGTGCTGTTCGCAATTTGAGGGCGCTATCTTCCTCGGGCTTGCCAGGCTTTATACGCCATTGATTGTTTGATCCGTGGAAAGGGTCGTCTTCCGGGTTAACATGCGCTTTTGCATCTGCCTTGTATTCAGTTTTTTTTGTATCACCAGGGTTCATTAAAATCATCTTTTTGGCACCGATAGCTACAATCTTATACCGTGCATTCGTTCCTTTGTCAAAATCAATTTTTATCATTTTGTCTGCGTCATCTATGCTCCATTTTCCGAACCTGATCTTATCGCGCGGGTTCTCCACTACTGTCTGGTCTTCAAAAAAAGATAAACCCCGGTAAGGTATCTCAAGCCCTTCACCTCCGCCTGAAAGGGCCACATCTTCTGCCTCTTCCTTGTTTTCCCAGTTTTGACACAATAACTTTCTTATATCAGTTGAAGCAGCCAGGTCAGTTAACGGGGTTCGCTTTAGCCACCTTAGGTGAATTCACCCCGGGGCTGCTTTTGGGGTATCACAGGCAATAAGCAGCAATGTAAAAATAACGGCGGACATTACTATTTTCATGGAGTTATTTTCTCAAAAGTATATAGAAGGTTTGGTTTTTGCAGGACAATAATTAAAAGAAGAAAATATTTTACCTTCATTAAATGAGACTATTTACCGGCCTGGTATTATCATTCCTTTTCCTATCTGGTTTCGCCCAAAAAAAGGCCGCCTTTGTTAGTGGAAGAGTTATTGATGAAAATGAAAATTTCCTTACGAATGTATCAGTTATCATTTTGGGTAAAACCACAGGGATCGTTACCATGGATAGCGGTCATTTTCGAATAAAAGTTCCTGCTGATAAATCCTTTGCACTTACCTTCTCTTACACCGGGTACCTCGAAATACAGAAAATTTTTTTTCTTAGCGAGGGGGAGGAAGAAAAGGTCACTATCCGCCTGGAGCGTAGCGGAAAAACGCTGGAGACCGTTGTGGTAAGTGACGAAAAAGAACGAAAAGAAACAGGCCTGGTTAAAATAAATCCCAAAAACGCCCTGGTACTGCCAGCTACAGCGGGAGGTGTTGAGGGATTGATAAAGACACTGGTAGGCAGTAACAATGAGCTCACTTCCCAATACAGTGTAAGAGGGGGCAACTATGACGAGAATTTAATTTACATCAATGATTTCGAGATCTTCCGGCCTTATCTTGTGCGGAGCGGCCAGCAGGAAGGATTGAGTTTTATTAATCCTGAAATGGCCAGGAATATAAGTTTTTACAATGGCGGTTTCCAGGCAAGGTATGGTGATAAAATGAGCAGTGTATTGGATATCCAGTACAAGAGGCCACGTTCCCAAGATTCCGCAGGACGGGGCCATCCTGTTGGCGGCGCTGCTTACATCGGTCTCCTCGAGCAGGGAATTAATCTGGAGGGGGCATCAAAAAATGACAAACTAACGTACCTGGCAGGCATACGCAACCGCAGTAACAGGAACCTCCTGAGCAGCCAGGAAACTAAAGGCGCCTATATCCCTTCTTCTACCGACATCCAGGGATACTTTACGTACCGGTTAAATAATAAACTACAACTGGAAGTACTAACTAATTTTTCTACCTCCAGGTTTACCTTGTTACCAGAATCCGCGGAAAAAACTTCATCTGTATTTTCCCCTTTGTTTACGGCAAACCTGGGCCTTGATATATTTTTTGAAGGACAGGAAAGAAGCGCTTATAAAACCGGCATGATTGGCTTAAGCGCGATACATCAGCCAAATAAAAACCTGAGGTTGAAATGGATGCTAAGCCGGTTTCAGAATAAAATGAGAATTTTGATATTGCCGGTGCCTACCTTTTTGGTGACCGGGATTTTGATAACAGCAGTAGTACATTTGGGCAGATCGTTAACCCCCTGGGGGCCGGATACTACCAGAATTATGGGCGCAACCAGCTAGATATAAAAGTATGGAACGCCAGCCTGAAAGGCAGCCTCGATAAGGGAAAACATTTTATACAGTTTGGCAGTACTTTCGAACAAACGGGCATCGAAGACAAATTATTTGAATGGGAATACCAGGACAGTGCAGGATATTCTATACCAGTTAATACCGACCGCCTGAATAGTTTCTTACAATCAATGGCTGACCTTTCT
>JBBJMD010000011.1:0-46301 GCA_037719925.1 Ferruginibacter sp. | reverse complement strand
AAATGAAATATGCAAATAAGGAACTTCATTTTACGGTGGAAAATTCTAAAGAAGATTTCCAAAAAAAAGCGGAAGCGCATTCGGGTATCGGGTTAAATAATGTGCAAAAAAGACTGGCTTTATTATATCCATCCAGGCATATCCTGCAGGTTGTAAACAACCCCTGTTCTTTCCGGGTCAGTTTAACAATATCAATTTAATTTGTTGCTACCATGACGATCAATTGTATTATTATTGATGATGAACCGTTGGCAAGAAAGGGCCTGAAAGAATATATAGCCGATGTGGATTTTCTTCATCTTTTAGGGGATTATGAGAACCCCATGCAGGCTACCGGGATATTAAGCAGGGGCGAAGTTCAATTGATCTTCCTGGATATACAAATGCCTAAAATTACAGGGTTGGCATTCATTAAAACCTTAAAAAATCCACCACCGGTAATATTTACAACAGCCTTTCCCAATCATGCCGTGGAAGGCTTTGAGTTGAGCGCGATGGATTACCTGGTGAAACCCGTTTCATTTGACCGTTTTCTGAAAGCTGTTTTAAAGACCAGGGAATTTTACGAAGTAAGAGAAAGAAATTTAAACGATGCAGCTGCGTATTCAGAATATTTTTTTATTAAAGCTGATAACCGGCTCATCAGGATTTTATATCATGATGTACTTTTTGTGGAAGGATTGCAAAATTATGTGACCATCCACACCAAAGAAAAAAAATTCATCACTTACCTAACCTTCAAATCAGTAGAAGATTATTTACCTTCCGAAAAGTTTATTAAGGTACATAAATCTTATATTATCTCAGCCGAAAAGGTGGATAGTATTGAGGGCAACGAAGTAAGGATACTGCAATACAAGATTCCGATAAGCCGCAATTTAAAGGAAGAAGTACTGGAAAAATTACTAAATGGAAAGTTTTTAAAGCGCTGAAAATCTTACGTTAAATTTTTGTATGGACGATTTGAGCGGGTTCGCCACAAATTTTAAGTGATTATGAACCAGGAAAGTTAGTTTTAAGTACTTCTAAACTACGCTCGGCTTTTCTTTCCCCAAAATGAGTAAAATTTAGCCTGTTTCCAAAAACTTTTAGTCGTAACACATCGTTGGTTCGGTTTTTGAAATGAATAAGAAAATTGAATGTTGGTCAGAGATCAATATTCCTATTCAATTAAATTAATAAATTTTGTATGAAAAAGTTAATAAGTTTATCCGCAAGTATTTTTATGGTGGCAGCAATGGCAATGGCCCAGGATACTATACCGCCACCAGAACAGAAAAATTTTCCGGATTCAAATACAACCACAATGGATTCAATGAGAACAAACAGGAATACTGATACTGATACAAGTTCTCTGAATCAAAATAACAAATGGCCTGATACCTCCATGAACCGGAACAGGCCTGATACAACGCCATCTGCAATGAATCAGCCTGGCACAACAACCCAACCAGATAACACTTCCCAGGCTGACAGCACATCTGCTTCTACTACAAGTAATTCTACAACAGGTAATACTGCTGACAGAGTGATTATGAAAGATGATAAGGTAATGGTTGTCAGAAATGGAGATTCTACTTTATTGGCGGATAGTATCAGGTTAGAAAGTGGTGCATTGGTTACAAAAGATGGTACGGTTACTTATACAAGTGGTAAAGCAGCCCAATTAAAAAATGGCCAATATGTAAGTTTGAGCGCCACCGCCGACAACAGTTCACAGAGTGATAGTTCATCTGCTACAACCAAGGCAACCGATGAGGACAAAGTAATCATGGTAGGAGAAAAAGTTTATGTTATCAAAAGTGGGGATTCAACAGTATTGGCTGATAGCATTAAATTATCCAGCGGTGCAATCGTGAAAAATGATGCAAGCGTCACATTTAAAGATGGTACAACTACCACTCTGAAAAATGGTCAGTATATAGCCTTGAATCCTGCTCCTGCTGAAAATAAATCAACTTCAGATAATAAAACAACAACTGATACACCTCCTGCTACCACCACAACAACAACGACTGAAACAACCGCCACTACAACAACAACCGCTAAACCCGTCGCTGAAGACAGGGTTGTTATGAGGGACGATCAGATGTTTGTCATTAAAAATGGGATACAACTGTATTACTGTACATTAAACTGAATAGCGGTGCTGTCGTGAAAAAGACAGAGCGTAGTATTTAAAACGGCTTTATCAGTTAAAAAATGGACAGTTTATCAGTTTAAGCCACCCGCAAATGAAAGAAGAAAACCAAAAACTTCAAAGAAAAAGCGAACGGATAATTATCATTTGAACCCCGGAAATAAAAAAGGTTGCTTCGTAAAGAAGCAACCTTTTTTATTTCTGAAGGTTTATTTATTACTATCCATTCTGCTCCTATTCGTCTTACAGGATCAACGTTGCCTTTATAGATAAAAGTTCCTTATTTGCGGGAAGCCAGGTCTAATTTTTTAGGGGTAGTTTTGACGGCCTTTTTGGGAATACCGGCTGATGCCTTCTTTACTTTTTGAGCAGTAGCAGCTTTCTCCTGCACGCCGGATTTGCTCTCGAATTTGATTCCATCAACTAATAATTTGCCAGCTTTTTTTATTCGCTTCTCAAATTTTTTTTCGCCAAGACTTGCTTTTATAGCCGGGAATGCCGTTGATATCTGGATGGCTATTGCTTCTAAAATTTTTTCTTTCGGAGTTGCTTTTGTTTTTTCTGTTCCTTGTTTTGCTGACATTTGTATGAATTGAAGTGAAAAGTTCACACAAATTTAATATAAGGTATGCTATTCTAATGTTAAGTTTTACTATGCTGCATCTAGTTGAGCCAGGCTGCGGATATAAAATCAAGCGGAATTTCGATAGGAAATGTTGCGGATAACGCTTGCAATTAATAAGAAGGCTTTTAAAGTATCATTTTATTTCTACCAGTGCTTTGTACCTGGCTATCGTATTATAAGCCTCGATCAGTTTGAGCTTGAGGTCGTGTATGGCAGGCTGCCCTGTTTGTAACAAGGCTTCTGTTTCTTCATTGCTTTTTTGTAAAAGCAGGATGTCCTGGTCCAATACCTTGTTAAGGTCCAGGGCCTCTTTAATCTTCCTCGTTAATTCCTGTTCCGAAATTTGCTTCGATTGATGTAATTGTGCATTTTCTTTTTGCAGGGTCTCCTTCATAAGCCGCTCACTTTCAAGATATCCCTCACTGCTTTTCAGTGATTTCCTGACCTTTGCCACCGTGATGGTGCGAATCACCCACGCGATAAGAAAACCACCCAAAAAAGCTCCTGCGGTATATAAATAAAATTGGATCTGTGTCAAAAGCATATATTTAATGTTGCAAATAATTTCACTGAAATACAATAAGGGTTGTCAGCAATTGTCAGCCATCCCGTAAAACTTTGCAAAAATACAGAGATAAATAATATGTATTCAAACTTCCGGCTTTGTTGATAAGAGTATAGTTATGCCAATATTTTTTTCAGTAAAAATGAAAACTGAATGGTTTGCTTTACAAATTCTTAAAATAGTTACAATGAAGCACCATACCCTCTCCTCCGCATTAATAAAAGATCCACAATGGTAAGCGGTACAAGGGAGTGACACAACGATGCTGACCAGGGTTCCCTGGCCCGTTCCGCAAAAATCAAGCTGACCTATTTATCGCTGAAGCGCTGAAAAAACTTGTTCACATCGGTTAACAACTGGTGCATACATTCAAAAATTTCTATTCTTCCATTCAGCTATATTTGCCGTTAACCTAAATATAGATCACCGTGCGCTTAAAGAGTCTTGAAATAAAAGGATTTAAAAGTTTTGCAGATAAAACAACCCTCCATTTTGATGAAGGCATCACGGGTGTAATAGGTCCTAACGGCTGTGGAAAAAGCAATATCATCGACAGCATCCGATGGGTGATCGGCGAGCATAAGATAAGCAACCTCCGCAGTGAGAACCTGGAAAGCCTCGTATTCAATGGCAGCAAAAGCCGTTCTGCATCCGGGCTCGCTGAAGGGAGCCTGACTTTTGAAAACACCAAGAACCTGCTCCCCACGGAATTTAACATGGTGACCGTTACCCGAAAATATTATAAGAACGGGGAAAGTGAGTACCGCCTCAATGATGTAGCCTGCCGCCTCAAAGATATTCATAACCTCTTCATGGATACGGGTGTAAGTACCGACAGCTATGCTATCATCGAATTGGGCATGGTGGATGACATTATTAAAGACAAGGAAAACAGTCGCCGCAAAATGCTGGAGCAGGCTGCCGGTATCACTATTTACAAAACCCGTAAGAAAGAGGCTAAACTGAAACTCGACCTCACTGAACAAGATCTCGCATGTATTGAGGACCTGCTTTTTGAAATCAATAACCAATTGAAAAGCCTCGAAAGCCAGGCCAAAAAGGCCGAAAAATACTACGAGATAAAAAAGGATTACAAAGAAGTGAGCATTGAACTGGCCAAAGCGGCACTGGAAGGTTTTAATATTACTTACCGCGATCTAAACCAGCAACAGCAGGCCGAGGTGGACAAGCGTATTGAACTTGAAGCTGCTATTGCCCTGGAAGATGCCGCGTTGGAACGGGAAAAACTCGGGTTTGTCAGCCAGGAAAAAGCATTGCAGGACCTTCAGCACAGTTTTAATCAAATGCTGGGTGAGGTTCGTAATAAGGAAAGTGAAAAAAGCCTCGCTGCCCAGCGCCTGCAATACTTAAAGGAAAGGGAAACCAGCCTTAATGACTTTTTGCAAAAAGCAGGAGGCCAGTTAAAAGGCCTGGATGAAAGCATTCAATTCACAACCGTTCAGATAAAAGAAGATGAAGGAAAACTTGAGGAACTGGAAGACAGGCTGGAGGCATTGAAAAATGCGGTGGAAGATAAACGCAGGATATTTGATGACAAACGCAGCACCATCGATGAGTTGCGTCGTGAAAACCAGGCAATCCAAAGAAACCAGTTTGAAGCTGAAAAGAAAGTAGCCGTTGCAGATACAGGTATCCAGAATTTACAACGCGCGATTGTACAGATCCAGGATGAGAAAACACAGCGCCAGTCGCATTTAGTACAACTGCAGGCAGAACGAAAGGTGAAAGCGGATGAACTGGAGGTACGGAAAACAGACCTGCAACAATTACAGGACCAGCACGAGTTTACGAGGGAACAGATATTTCAGACCCAAAACATGCTGGAAGGATTACGCGCCGATCTTGCCGGGGAAAACCGAAAATTGGACAGTAAGAAAAATGAGTATGCCTTGTTGAAAAGCCTGATTGATTCAATGGAAGGCTACCCGGAAAGTGTAAAATTTTTGCACAAGAACCCCAACTGGAATCATGCCGCACCATTATTGAGCGATATCATTTATGTTCAGCCCGAATATCGTGCAGCGGTGGAGAACGTGTTGGAACCCTACCTCAATTACTACGTGGTGAATAACCTGGAAGAAGGCCTGCAAGCGATCCATTTGCTGGACGATAATAAGAAGGGCAAGGCCAATTTCTTTTTGCAAGACAAGTTTACCGGTTTTGAAGAAGGCCACCAACCCGAAGGCACAATACCTGCACTGGATGTAATTGAAATAGATGGAAAATACAACCATCTCGCCAGGCATTTGCTCGGCAATGTATTTATTGCGGAAAATGAAGACGCGCTTGTCAATAGTAATGGGGCTGTTGTATTGGAAAAAACAGGGAAATATGTAAAAGGAAAATATTCACTAACAGGTGGCAGTGTGGGTTTATTTGAGGGCAAGAAGATTGGCCGTGCAAAGAACCTGGAAAAGCTGATCGAAGAAATAAAAGCGCAGGAAAAAATAGTAAATCAATTAAAAGGCACAATACAGTCGCGCCATAATGAAGTGATTGCTTTCAATGAACAGTTAAAGGAAAATGCCATTAAGCAAACACAGCAGGATATTAATAACCTGACCAACCATGTTTTTAGTCTCCAAAATAAAATGGAGAATCTTCAGATACTGGAAGACGCGAGCGCGAAAAGAATTGATGACATGAAGGGACAGTTGGAAGAAAACCATGAAGCTGTCGCCGGCACGCGGATGAATTGGAAAAATTAAATACGCAACTGGAAGAACTCGCAGACAGGACACAACTGGCAGAACAGGGGTATGCCCTGGCGGAACAGGAATATAGTTTTGTCACGGCTGCTTTTAATGACGGGAACCTCCAATTTACCCGCCAGCAGAGTAAGTTGGTTTCATTGCAGCAGGAGTACGCATTCAGGAAAAGGCAACTAACCGACCTGGAGGTACAGGTTGAAAACAGTACCGTACAGCTAACGGAAGCGGCAACAAGCATTACGGATACGTCGGCCGCCCTTTCGGGATTAGAATCGCTGGTTATAGCCATGCTACATAATAAAGAAGTGGAGGAAAAGAAATTGAATGAAGCAGACCAGGCCTATTATAATTTAAGGAACGAACTTGCCCAGAAGGAATCTGCGCTTCGCCTAAAGTTAAAATCAAAAGAAACAATCGATCATTTGTTAAGTGATATCAAGGATAAGCTGACTGAACTCAAGCTGCAACTTGCCGGTATGAAAGAAAGGTTGCAGGTGGAGTTCAGGATCGACCTGGATACGATCATTGATGAGCCGCGAATAGGGGATACCCCGTTGGCGGAACTGCAGGAAAAGAACGACCGGATGCGGAAGCGGCTGGAAAACATCGGCGAGATAAATCCTACCGCTATCGAAGCCTACACTGAGATGAAGAAGCGCTATGAATTTATCATGGAACAGAAGAATGACCTCGTAACGGCAAAAGACAGCCTGATGCAAACGATCCAGGAAGTGGAAGCCACGGCTAACCAGCAGTTCCTGGAAACTTTTAACAGGGTAAGGGAAAATTTTCAGAAGGTTTTCCAGGCATTATTTACCGAAGATGATACTGCTGATATGGTGCTGGTAGATCCATCTGATCTCGCAGATACAGGCATCGAAATCATCGCCAAACCCAAGGGTAAGCGCCCGTCATCCATTGGCCAGTTGAGCGGTGGAGAAAAGACCCTTACAGCCACCGCCCTGTTATTTGCTATTTACCTGATCAAACCCGCGCCATTTTGTATCCTTGATGAAGTGGACGCGCCATTGGATGATGCCAACGTAGGTAAGTTTACCAAAATGATCAAGCAGTTTAGCGAGAACAGCCAGTTCATTATTGTAACGCATAATAAACAAACCATGAGTGCGGTAGATGTTATTTACGGAGTTACCATGCAGGAGCCGGGAGTAAGTAAACTGGTGCCCGTGGATTTCCGGTCATTGAATTAAGATCAAGAATATTACCAGTGTTACCCGAATTTGTTGATTACACTAATTGGTTATCCTAAACAATTTTTTACCAGGTGGTGGCCAACGATGCGAATACAACCTGGTGCCTTTACATTCGCTTATATCCTGTCCAGTAATTGTTTCTGGCCGTTCACTTTTGGAGAGGGGTTGGGGCGAGTTCATTAAACCATTTACCCCGAAAATAATCATACCAAAAATCCATAAATTGCCCATTAACTAACTTTTTTATGTGCGAAGAAATGATCAAACAAAAACTCCACCAGGCTATTGATCAGTTGGAAGATAAACAAGCCCTGGAAAAATTATATGCCGATACATCGGCGTTTAAATATTGCTGGTTGGAAGAAGATGCGCTAACTGAAGAGGAATGGGCTGAAATCACAGACGGTCTTGCCCAGATACGCAATGGGGAACCCTGCACCCATGAAGCCGCCATGGAAAAATTCAGGAACTGGCAGTATTCATAATAATTAAGGCATTTAAACACAGGGGTTGTTAAAGGCTTCCCGTATTTCCTATTTTTGAAATGTTATGTCAGCACAAAAAATAATCGCAGACTGGAAAAATAAACTGTACAAGGCAGTCTATTGGCTGGAAGGAGAGGAAGATTACTATATTAACCTTGTAATGAATTATGCTGAGCACAGGATATTGCCCGAGAGTGAAGCCGGCTTCAACCTCTCTGTTTTTTATGGTAAGGACGCCATTTGGAGCGATGTGGTAAATGCCTGTATGCGCCACCCGATGTTTGCTGAGAAGCAGGTTGTACTGCTGAAAGAGGCACAGCATATGAAGGATAAAGATCTTGAAAGGCTGGAAAACTATATCGAGCGGCCGCTGGGTTCAACCATTTTCGTGGTAAGCTATAAGGAGAAAACGCTGGATAAGCGAACAAAACTTTCCAAGGTCATTAAAAAACACGGCGAGATATTTACTTCCGATAAAATCCGTGAGTATAAGCTGGTGGAATGGGTTACTGATTATTTGCAATCGCAGGATTTTACCATGACGTCGCGCGCCATCGGTTTATTGACAGAGCACCTGGGCAACGACCTTAACCGAATAGTGAATGAGCTGGAAAAACTGACGGTTAACCTGGGCGGAAGAAGAAGTATAACAGAAGACGATATTGAAAAATTTGTAGGGGTAAGTAAAGAATATAACGTATTCGAATTGCAGGATGCCCTCAGTAAAAAAGACCTCGCCAAAGCAATCCGCATCATCCAATATTTTGAGGCCAACCCGAAAGCAGCCCCCATACAGATGGTGTTGCCTGCCCTTTATGGATATTTCAGCAGGCTCTATGCCATCTTTGGGATTGCCGACAGAAATGAGGCTTCAATAAAGCACTTATTCTTTAATAATAGCTTTGCTGCGAAAGACGCCTTGTCGGCTGCAAAAAAATATGCTTACGAAGGCGTGGAGCGTTCACTGCTCTTACTGCACGAATATAATTTGAAAAGCCTCGGCATTAACAGTCCCAATACGCCTGACGCGTCTCTGATGAAAGAGATGGTGGTAAAAATGATGGGCTGACAAGCAACCACCGGCCATTGATTACATAATAAAAAAACAATGCCTTAACAGGCGGGATGCGGGAACGGGTAGAATTTTTTTTTAATTACTTCAGTATGATATTAGAAGAACAAATAAGGGACGCTAACAGGATAGCAACAGGCTACCCCGATCTTGTAATGAAACTGGTTACCATCGGAGTTCAATCTTATACTGTTGATGTTGCCACGGGTATAATATTGTATCGCTTCGAAGGCGGCCGGCACGTATTGCACCAGCAAAAATGCATTGCACGAACGGTTGCAGCTGACTTCAGCCGTGAACTTACGCAACAGGCAGTAAAGGATACACAAGAGGGAAATACGGATTATCCCGGGTTTATGAACGCTATTGCAAAGGCGGGCGTGCGTTTTTATGAAGCAACGTTTACAGGCAACCTGCGGGTAACCTATATCGGTATCGATGGTTTATACGAAGAAGAGATCTCCGTCTGATGCAGGCATTACCCACGCCGGGTAATTTTTTGAGGTACCTGGCCGATATATTTCAATGATGCTTCAGTGGCGTCGCACCCTTGTACGGCATATCATTGTGGATCTTTCCCACGTTACAGGACAACGAAATCAATAGATATTAAAGGATACCCGGAGCCACGCATTTTTTCCGGTGCCTTATTTTTTTGTTCCTTTATTGTATCAGAAAAACGTAAGCGGGTAAATGAAAAATTTAAGTTAATGGGTAACACCTGATCACTTCATTCCATTAATTTATTAAACAGGTTAAAACATTAAGGCTGCAATTGCCGCTACTTTATCTTTTAACAATTGCTCTTTTAAAGCATCCAGCCCGTTAAATTTAACTTCATCCCGCAGGTGTTTTTTTATCGTAATCGTAAGCACTTCTCCATAAATATCTTTATCAAAATCAAAGATGTTTACTTCTACAACCCTCCCGGTGCCGCCAATAGTCGGCCGTACACCTATATTCATCATGCCGGCAAATTCAGCACCTTTAACTTATCGCAAGTGATCCAAACAGCATATACACCATTAGCAGGCACCAGCTTATTTTCACCTCCTATTTCCAGGTTGGCGGTAGGATAACTGATCGTTCTTCCCAATTTGTTACCCTCCACCACCTTGCCGCTAAAAAAATAATCATAGCCTAAAAAATGGTTGGCTATCTCAATATCGCCATCCAGGAGTGCCTCCCTTATTTTAGTAGAGCTGATGGTTATATCATGCAACATAAAGCCGGGGATCTCTTTTACGGCATAGCCATATTCAGTGGCCTTGTCTTCCAATAATTGAAAGTCGCCGATGCGCCCCTTGCCAAAACGGTGGTCATGCCCGATAATGATTGTATGCGGATGGAAAGTATTCACCAGGAAATCGGCAATATAAGCTTCAGCAGACTGGCTGGCAAAGGCTTCCGTAAAGGGCACTACTACCAGGTGGTCGATGCCGTATTTTTCCAGCAACCCGATCTTTTCTTCAAGCGTGTTTAACAAGTATACCGGTTCCTGCCGGGCACTAATGATCATACGGGGATGGGGATGAAAAGTAACGATGGTGGTTTCACCGTCAGCCCTGGCAGCTTCTGCCTTCATCAGTTGAATTATCTGCCGGTGGCCCCCATGCACCCCATCAAAGGTTCCAATCGTAATGAAGGGTTTTTTAAAAACCGGTAATTGTTGTATATCAGAATGAACAGTCATAAAAATTGGTGCAAAATTACCTGAAATTCATCAATCTTTATTTACTGACATTGGTTTCTGTATCCTTATAAAAGTTTAAGTAAGCTTTCCATCGTTATCACTCTTTACAACAGGCTTATCGGACGATCGTTTTTAACAAGGTTGGGAATAATTGCCAGTAGATAATTATAAGGGGAAATTTTTAAGGGATATTGATAATTGACATATAGTTTTGCAACTTAATCACCATCATGAGCCTTTACAGTAAAAGAGGAGTTTCTGCCCAAAAAGAAGAAGTACATGCGGCCACAAAACACTTGGACCACGGACTGTTTCCCAACGCCTTTTGCAAAATCTATCCCGATTATTTAGCGGGGGATGAGGATTTTGTAACCGTTATGCACGCGGACGGGGCAGGCACTAAAAGCATCCTGGCCTATTTATACTGGAAAGAGACCGGCGACATCTCCATTTGGAAAGGGATAGCGCAGGACGCAATCGTGATGAACCTCGATGACCTTCTATGTGTGGGAATATGCGACAATATCATATTTAATTCTACCATTGATCGTAACAAACATATTATACCCGGCGAAGTATTATCACAGATAATTAACGGATCCCAGGAATTTTTCAACCAGCTAAAATCTTTCGATTTAAATATCCATTACCTCGGCGGTGAGACGGCGGATGTTGGGGATGTGGTACGTACAGCGGCTGTAAATGGCACCATGACTTCCCGGTGGCCAAAGAAAAAGATTGTAAGCAATGACCGGATAATAGCCGGGGATGTAATTGTAGGGCTTGCGAGCTTTGGGCAGTCAACCTACGAGCCTGATTATAACAGTGGTATTGGCAGTAACGGTTTAACCAGCGCCAGGCATGATGTGCTGAGCAAATTTTATGGTGATAATTTTAAAGAAAGTTATAATACCAGTCTTGAAAACGAAGTGGTATATATTGGCAAATTTAGGTTGCAGATAAAATAACCTTCCCGTAAATGGCGCACCGTTTACCACTGATATTGGTAAATTGATCCTGTCGCCCACCCGCACTTACGCACCCGTTCTGAAAATATTGCTGGAGAACCAGTTTGATAAAATTCATGGCCTTATACATTGCAGCGGCGGCGGGCAAACCAAATGCATGAAATATTTGCCGGGTAATTTCAGGATCATAAAAGATAATTTATTTGAAGCACCGGAGATATTCAGGATCATACAGGAAAGCAGCAGCAGCAGCAACCGGGAAATGTACGAAGTATTTAATATGGGCTGCAGGCTCGAGATCTACTGTGCTGCTGATGATGCAGCCATAATGATAGCAGCAGCCAATACATTTAATATTGATGCCCGTGTGATCGGGCGTGTAGAAGCAAATGATAAAAAAGAACTCGTGATCAGGTTAAAAGACGAAACGATCATTTATTAATCCCCATCAATGGTTTACACCTTTAAAACACTGTGATCATGGTAATTTATTCAATCACTATTATTTTATCAATATGGTCCGTTAAAAAGTCACCGGATCGCTGTAAGCATTTACCTTAAGGTTTTAACCCCTCTCTACTTTGGAGAGGGGCAGAGGTGAGGTCATACATGCCGGGTATAAGTTTCAGGATTTGATAAGGCAATAATATTATTTACCCGAAACAACGAAAGTTATGGGTTGCTTTTTATAACAATCAACTTTTAACCCATTCTGAATACCAGGTTGCCATTTTGGCCCTTTCCTGATCATGTCAATGCAGTGTTCAGCGGTTTGGTTCCGGCATAATCATCAGCTTTAACGTCTGAGACGTTCCATCTTTATTTACAATAAACGTAAGCACTATTTTATATGTTCCTGGCTTCCAGCCCTCATTAAGGCATATCTGATTTAAGATTTCTTACGAGATAATTTTTCCAGGCAGAATCACCACCGGGGAATTCCGGCTCGTTCTCAACCTTTGTAAAGGTTTTACTTTGTTGCATTCCGTCCTGTTGAATATGTAAATCAGCACGCAGTATGTCCGCTTGGGTTGAATTGCTTTGACTTGAAAATGTTGCAGTAACCCCTTCCTGGGAATTGTTGTACCGTGCCACTGCGGAACCACCGGGTATGTTGTTTTTTGAATTTATAGAAACAGGTATATCATTAAAGTTTGTAATAGTCTTGTTCCTGGTTATTATTTCTATTACGCCGTGTATTGCTGCTTCCCCATACTTTTCAATAGCTTTTTTGTCCTTCCATACATTAATACTCTCTATTTCATTTGGTGGAATGGCATTGATGTCTAACCCTTTTTCCTGCACTTTCCCGTTAAGAATAAACAGTGGCTGCATTTCCGCATTATGTTCATTCTTAATAACTACTTTACCGTTTACGATCATTTTTTGAATGGCCGTATCTTCTTGCATTATAACAGTAACTTTATCAAGAATAATTACCCTTTCCTTAACCTGAACGATCACCACGCCGTTTTTTCCTTTCTCACCATATTGGGTGATAGCCTCCTTTCCTTTAAGCACCCGGATGCTTTCGATATTATCAGGGTTAATGGCTTTGAGGTCCTTTTTACTTTTTGTCTTTCCATCTATAATGATCAGGGCTTGTTCATAGTTCTGTAAAGTAATTTCAGGGATGGTGTCTGGCTTGTTGTTTAAAAAGTTTTCTGCAGGCTGAATTGCAGGAGCGATAGCTCCATCGGTTGCTTTTGCGAAAGCATATTTTTCAATAGCCGCAAGGATATTGCCCGCTATCGTTTCTTTTGCAGCATCTGACTGCAGGAATGCAAGGTCAGTATTATTGGTGATGTACCCTGCCTCGATCAAAACGGAAGGACAGGCGCTTCCCTGCAACACGGCGATCCCGGTTTGCCGCTGTTGCGGGTTGGCGGTAACAGGCAACTTGTAATCTTTAGCAAATTCGCTGATGAGGGCTGAAGCAAATAGTTTACTGTTAGGCGCATTGGTAAAATTGTCCTTTGCCACCCACACACTCATACCGCTAAGAGCGGGAGCGTTTTCTTTTGCGGTGCCGCTGATGTGCACCGATATGAAAAGATCAGCCTTTTTCGCTTTGGTAAAATCGGCCTTTTCTGTTGGTGACTGGTATATATCGGTTTCCCTTGTAAGCACAATGTTGATGTTAGCATTTTTATTAATCGCTTTTATTTTATTTGTAATGGAAAGTGTAAGGTCTTTTTCGTTAATATCCCCGGCTAAGCTTTGAGCGCCTTTGTCTGTTCCTCCATGGCCCGCATCAATAACTACCGTAATTTTTTTACCGTTATAAAGCGGGGATATGTCGCTTTTTAAAGTTTTTGTTTTTAATGTAAAAGCTGCAAATACCAGTACTGCCAGGGGCAATACCAATATCCTTCCTATGTAACCTGCTTTTGGGTTTTTATTTTTTGTGAGCATAAGTAACCTGCGTTTTATCGGTGAATAAAAAAATGAATTGGTGAGGGGGAACCGGTGCTGGGGGTATGTAGCCTGCAGGATCATGGCAGCAAAGGCCGCGGTGTCACTATCTTCCACGGCGATCTTATCGGCCACAAATTCATGTATCATATTTAATTCTTTACGGATCAGCCAGAAGAAGGGGTTGCACCAGGCAAAAATTATTACGCCATTTATAAATAGTTTATCGATACTGTGTTTTTGCTGCACATGTGCCAGCTCGTGTTTAAAGACCTGGTTACCCGTAGCGGATTCAGGGTCGATAAGATCGTTCCAGAAGATATATTTCAAAAAAGAGAATGGTGTGCCCCTGGCCGTTGTATTCACAAAAAAAATACCTTCTATAATATGATGGCGATGCCTGGTAAAGAGATTTCGGATCCTTACCAGCATACAAACAAACAGTGTGAACAAAACAATAGTAGTGACCATATAAAATAGTAGCAACACTTGCTCAGATGAAAATAAATTTTTCCCCGAGGTGATCACGATCTCCTCCAGGTAACCTTCACTACCTACCACCTGCAGGATCTTTATTGCCTGGGGAGCTGAAGCGTTATTGCTGTGCCAGATATTTATTTCTACCAAAGGAAGTGCTAAAGACAGTACAACCGAAGCAAGCAAATAAAACCTGTTGTAATGATGGAATATTTTATTTCGCAGCAGGAGCCAGTAATACCCAAACAAAATGCCGGAGCAAATGGTTACTTTCAGGAGGTAGAGTGCGTAAATGAGCATGGTAGTATCGTTAAAAATGATTGTTGTTGGTTAGATTGACCGTTGATAGTTGGCAGCGGCCTCGCTTCCTGGGGTTAAGCCCTTCAACGGCCCACTATCACCGCATCTTCGAAAAGCTACTTCTTTTTCAACTGCTTTAACAGCAGTTCCAGGTCTTCTATACTTAAATTATTTTCTTTTACCATAAATGAAACGGCATTGCTGAAACTGCCTTCAAAGTATCCCTTTACCAAACTCTTCATCGTGTTTTTGCTGTAAGCGTCTTTGCTTACCAGGGGGTAATACTGGTGCATCCGGCCAAAAACTTTCAGGCCGACAAATTCTTTTTCAGTTAATATTTTAATAATGGTGGCAACCGTGTTGCTATGTGGTTTTGGATGAGGCAATTCATCAATGATCTCTTTTAAAAAAGCTTTTTCTAAATTCCAGATGACCTGCATTATTTGCTCCTCTGCTTTTGTCAATACTTTCATGGTATTTTTTATTGGTAAAACAAAACTATAACTAATAATTTAGTTTAGCAACTATTTTTTTAGTTATTATGGTATTTTAACATTTGGCAATAAAAATTAATTTTCACCATCGGGTTGCATTAGGTTAAATTTGCACGCGGCTCAATGAACTGAATGAGTAATTTATAATTGCGAGTCAGGATAACGTCAAAAACCGAAAAGCAACCATGTCTCAAACAATTGTAGAATTAAAGAATGTCAATATTTACCAGGGCAACAACCTGATTTTAAGTGATGTAAATATTGATGTGGATAAGGGCGAATTCGTGTACCTGGTTGGTAAAACCGGTACCGGGAAAAGTAGTTTGTTGAAAACATTGTATGGTGACCTTACCCTTACCGAAGGTGAAGGAATGGTGGTTGGTTACAACCTGAAAGAACTCGATTGGAAAAAGGTGCCTTTCCTGCGCCGCAGCCTGGGTGTGGTATTCCAGGATTTTCAACTGCTTACCGACCGGAACGTAAATGATAATCTGAAATTTGTATTAAAGGCTACCGGCTGGAAAGATGAAAAATTGATGGATGAAAAAATATCCGACGTCCTTGATAAAGTAGGCTTGAAAACAATAGGATTTAAAATGCCGTTTGAGTTGAGTGGCGGCGAACAGCAGCGCATTGACGTGGCCAGGGCCCTCTTAAATTCGCCGCGACTAATACTGGCAGATGAGCCAACCGGCAACCTTGATCCGCAAACAAGCGATGAGATCATGCAGTTGCTTTTTCATATTTCGAAAGATTACGGTACGGCCATCATTATGGCCACGCACGATTATATGGTGATCACAAAATTTCCTGCCAGGACAATAAAGACAGAGAGGGGTAAAGTTTATGATAACGCAAGTATTATTGATTAATATTCTCCCCTCCAAAGTAAAATTAAGTTCTAAACAAACATATTTCTACTGTTTATTCGAGGTTGCTCCTTAGCAACCTGGGGGTAGGGTAGGCGTACAACCAAAAAAATTTCTTAGTTTATCTTCGGCAAAAAAAACGATTGCTAATTCGGGTATCCGTGGCAGTTATACTTTAGCGGATTAAGAATTGGTTGCGTCTTTGCATCTTTGCCATTGTGCGTATACTCATTGCGCGGGCCAAAAAATTCTTGTAGTTTTATTATCGGCAAAATGATAAGTGCTCATTCGTGTATCCGTTACAGTTATACTTTAAGCGGCTATCAATGGCTCGCCTCTTTGCTCTTTGCCACTTTGCGTGGAACTTAATGAGAGGCCCAAAAAAATTGCTCGATCTTTTCAAGATTATTTTGATTACAGTAGAGGCTTTTTAACACTAACTCCCGCTTTTCATTTTCTTCCTTTGTAAAGGGGATGTTATACAAGTAACTGATAGCCGTCTTAAAATCATCGGCATCCTCCGCGATCTGGCAAATACTTTCCAGCCCGGAGCCGCGTACACCCGCATTGTTTACAAGACAGTGACGGCCGTTGAACAACGCGTTGAGTAGTTTTAACTTTACGCCCGTATTGTTAAGAGAGGAGGATATTTGCCCGCCTTCGAGATCATATCCTGTAATTCCTTGTCCTTGGGATTGGCTACCAAACAGGTATGCGGATGCTGGTGCGCAAGCTGCATAAGTTTTTGCGAAGGATTTTTACCGGCAATTACAAATGGCACCTTGATATCATTAAAGACATTCTTTAACAGCCAGGTAGCCGCAGCTTCATTTTCATTGATCGACAAATTGCCGTGGTAGAGACAGAAGCATCCGGTGCCGGTTTTACATTCCGCCATCGTGTATGGTAAAAACACGGGCAAATGCTCGATATTGGCCGCATGGAAAATACTTTTATAAACCTGAACATCCTGGTCACTTACTGCAGCGATCTTCACTTTTGCAGCCAGTATTTTTTCATATTTTTTTAACAGCATGCTTTCATGCAGGTAATAAAATTTCTTGAATGGATTTTTTTCATGCCGGGCTAGGTAATGGTAATATTCAAATTCTACATTATGCAGCCTTAGCAGAACGGTCCGGTTGGTGAGCAGCCCTGCATAAAGGTGATAACTGCAATGAATCCCTTCCAGCAGAATAGGATAATTGTCTTTCTTGAGCTCGTTAATAAGTTCATCACTTTTCCTCGAATTAACGATAAAGGGGAGGCGAAAAGAAAAATGCCCGATATCACATTTTCTTTTGTAGTAATGAACCGCTTCACAGTATTTCTTTAACTCATCCTGCACCGGGCGTTCGTTTATAAAGCAATGCAGGTAAATTTTTACTCCCGAGCAATGCAAGGCTTTTATTTTGTAGAACAGGTCCATCACGCCACCATAATCTGCAGGCCACGGCACATCATGAGTTATGATATGTAAATGTTTTTCCTCCATAGCCTATTACAAAAGTTCGTGATAAAAAGCAAGCAGTTTTTTTTCCTCTTCCTGCCAGTTAAGGTCTTGCCGTGCACTTATACAATTTTGACGAAGGCTGTTATATAGTGCTTTATCATTCAATAATTGATTAAGGCTGTCTGCAATTGTTAACGGGTACAAATTTTTCAACAGCATTGCCACTTTATATTGATCATTTATGGTTTTATATTCAGGATAATCCATGGTTACCTGGGGTACTAAATGATGGATGTAGTCAAAAAATTTATTGGCCAGTGAATAGTACTGGTTTAACCCGATTTTCTCTACGAGGTTGATTCCAATATAGGCCCGGGATGTAATGTTTTCCAAGGCTTCCGGTAATAGTTTTCCTTTTAAAAACACTTTGTTCGTTAAATTGTTGCTTTTAATAAGACTTTTTGTTTGATCAATAAAATTTCCGTCGCCGAAAATCCACAGGTTTGCGTCAACTTGTTTCATTGCGGGAATCAAATGTTCTAATCCACGTGCTTCGTTTACAGCGCCCCGGTACAGAATAAATTTTTCCATGTTGTCACCCGGTTCAATGGCCGTTTTCAGCAAAGGGATATTCCGGATAACCGCGTAGTCTACACTATACACACGCATGAATTCAGCGGCTATCTCCCGGCCAACTGTATAACCATTCGGAAATCGTGGAACAATTTTTTTCGATCCAATGCCAGATTTTGTACACACGCGGCCTTGTTATAATTTCTTTTGCTGGGAAAAATATTCATGAGCATCGTATACTCTTATCTTCTTTTTTATAATACTCACCAACCACACGGGCAGCATGGTATCAAGGTCGATGCAGCACAGTAGGTCTGCTTTTGTAAAAAGCAGGTAGAAGAATAGCCTGCAATTATATTCCGCATAAAAACCAGGCCCTTTCCTGGTAAAGGTGAAAAGTCTTGTTTGCTGGTATTCCCTTGGCAATAATCGCGGTGATGAATTATTTTTGACACCTACCAGCCGAACCTTATAACCGGCTGCGGACAAAGAGTTGCAAATCCTGGTCATTCGCTGGTCGTAAGCCAGGTCGTTGGTAACTGTGAATAGTAATCGTTTCAAAAGGATTGGAATTACAAGTGAATTTGCTGGTAGATTTTTTCGATAAATGCCACCGTTTTTAGGGCTTCGGATCCATCAGTGACCATGTTTTTTTCTCCTGACAGCGCGAGCATTATATTTTTATATACTTTATCATGGTTGCTCATAGAACCCTTATAAAACCCGTAATCATTGGCCTGGGCATCCCTGTCCAGAGATAGGGTGTCTATCATTGCCGGTTCCTGGTAAACGATCTCATTCATACATTCACCACCCAATTTTATTGTTCCCTTTGATGCAACAAGTGTGAGGGAAACTTCCTGGTTTTTAGTGGTGGCATTTACTGAATAATGAATCGACCCAATGGCGCCGGAATCCATTTCAACAGCCATTACACCGGTATCTTCAAATTCGATTGTATGCAGGTGTGCCGCGTTCTTCCTGAAGCCGGTGATTGATTTTTCTTTACCTAAAAACCAAAGGAGCACATCTATATAATGACTGAATTGTGTAAATAATGTACCACCGTCGAGCAGGAGGGTCCCTTTCCAGGAATCGGCATAATAAGCCGCAGGGCGGTTCCATACACAGTTTAACTGGAAACTGTAAATATTCCCTAACAGGTTATCGTCCATCAATTTTTTTACGGCAATGATCACAGGATTGTAGCGGGTAGATTTTACTACAAATAATTTTTTAGCAGCAGCGGCGGCAACCCGGATCATTTCATATCCGTCCGATATACGGATGCACATGGGTTTTTCACATAACACATGTTTGCCAGCCTGGAGTGATTGGATGCTTTGAACTGCATGTAACCCGTTAGGTGTACATATACTAATTATATCGGTTTCCTTTTCAGCAAGCAGCATTTCTTCCAGCGAATAATAAGCATTCGCGCCGAATTGATTTGCTAAACGATTTGCTCTGTCGGGAATAATATCGCATACCGCTTTAACGTTCCCAAAGAGGGCGATCTGTTCAGCATGGCGCTGACTGATCCTTCCGCAGCCTGCTATAGCGAAATTATTTTGCATTTTTATAAAAGCAAATATGAATGATAAAAAAGCAAGTTGAAAAAAAATATTGAACAAATCCCATAATCTCAAAAAAAAATCATAACCTTAGCGTCCCAACCTATAAAATATGCCAGACGAAACTAGTAATCCCGTAGTAAAGAAAACTTATCGCCCTTTATTTTTAACTATCCTATGTGCAATTACCTTTATTGGCAGTGCTATCGGTATCATAATTAACAGCAAAGGCTATCTCAATGCCGAAGCGGAAGTAGAAAATATAAGTTCGGGAAAGGCGAAAACTCAATTAAGAAATTTATTTTCAGGCGGGCATAGCGAATCATCCTCACCAGTAAAGGTTAGCAATCTTAACGTGGAGAACTACCGGAAATTTTCCATTGGCTGTATGGCTTCCAGCATTCTTTGCCTGATAGGAACCGTTTTAATTTTTAAATTAAAAAGAACCGGATTTTACTCTTTTACATTAGGCACTTTTTTTAACCTTATTACTCATTTCCTTTTATTTGGAGAAAATTTCGGAGTGATGGGTATTTCTATATTAGCCGCTTTAGCTGGGTTCGTATTCGTTATTTTATATGGCCTGAATTTAAAATATATGGAGGAAACTTAGGCTCCTGCGATCATTCTCTTTACACCAGCCAACCCAACACTCTATCATGCCAATACAACCGCAGGATTATCAGCAAGCGCCTGCCAGGTCTGCTTTTATTACAGTATTATGTATCCTTACATTTATAGGCAGCGGCCTTGGCTTATTAACGGAAGGCGTTAAATATCTAACGGCTGATTCACAGGCGGCGGTTATGTCGAAAGTAAAGGAAAAAGCGAATGCTGATATAGAAAGGAAAGCAAAGTCTGATGATGGGTCTGAATTCGCCCGAATGATAGTAAATACATTCGGGGCCTCGGCTCAAAACATTCGTAAAGGAGCCTTGTCAAATATGGCAGCAGCCGTTTTTTGCCTCATGGGGGCTTTCCTGATGTGGAACCTTAGAAAAACAGGATTCTATTTATATGTTGCAGGAACACTCGTTGGGATCGTGAGCCCCTTCGTTATTTTTGGGGGAAGCAATCTAATGTCGATTGGTTCTTCTGTTATAGTTGGATTCATAGGCTTAATATTTGTTGTTTTATATGGAATAAATCTAAAATATATGCGGTAAACTGAAATTTGTAAAATGCTTAAGCCCTCATTCCCGGGCTTTTTAATTGGATTAATTATTATGTGTTTAAACAATTGAATAATTTTTCTTACTTTTGCAAGCTAATAAAAAAATACATTAATAAAGACGTTTTTAAAAACAAAGAGATGCCGTATTTAACAATCGAAAAAAGAGGTAAAATTTTTACAGACTTTGGTGGCAAAGCTTCCAATACAGGTTCAGTTGAAGGTCAGGTTGCGTTATTAACTGAGCGTATCAACCACATATCCGATCACCTTAAGTCCAACAAAAAAGATTTTTCATCACAGAGAGGTTTAATGATGATGGTTGGTCAAAGAAAGCGCTTGCTTACTTATCTTAGTAAACATAACCTTACCGGTTACAGGGCTTTAATCGAAAAATTAGGCTTGCGTAAATAAGCTATCCCCATGTTTAAATAATTTAATTCCCAACTATCTTTTTAGCAGTTGGGAATTCTTTTTTATGAAACCATTACCCAGGGTGAAAAAGCTCTTCTCACAAATATTTAATACATAACTTATATGAGTTTTAATACTAAATCAGAAACCTTTGATTTAGGTGGTGGCCGCATGGTTACCATCGAAACCGGGAAGATGGCCCGCCAGGCCGATGGCTCCGTTACAGTACGCCAGGGAGATTGCATTTTATTAGCTACCGTTGTGGCAAATAAAGAACCAAGGGAAGGTCAAAGCTTTTTCCCGTTATCAGTAGATTACCAGGAAAAGTTTTCTTCTGCAGGCCGGGTTCCGGGTTCATTTTTTAAGAGAGAGGCACGCCTGAATGATTATGAGATCCTGACAAGCCGTTTGATTGACCGGGCACTACGTCCTTTGTTTCCTGAAGATTATTTATGTGATGTGCAGGTGCTGATCAGTTTAGTTTCGAGTGATGCAGAGGTAATGCCTGATGCCCTTGCTCGTTTGGCTGCATCCGCAGCGCTGGCGGTATCCGATATTCCAATCAGGGAGATCATTTCGGAAGTGCGTATTGGCAGAAAGAATGGCCAGTTCATCATTAATCCCACACGAACAGAAATAACTGAATGCGATCTCGAATTTATTATCGCCGCAACCGAAGATAATATCATGATGGTTGAAGGTGAAGCGAAGGAATGCCAGGAAGAAGACCTGGTAAAAGCAATAGAACTCGGACATGAAGCTGTTAAAGTTCAGATACAGGCGCAGCGCCGCCTCCGTGACCAGGTTGGAATAACAAAAAGAGATTACACCAAACCCTACCGCAACGAAGAACTGAATGAAAAGATCAGTGCTTTGGGCAAGGATAAAATGTATGCTATTGCAGCGGCGGCATCAGAAAAACATTCCAGAAGTGATGCATTTTCTGCCCTGCATAAAGAAATAAAGGAAAATTTAGGTGAAGATCTACTTTCAGAAGATAAAGCATTGATCGGACATTATGTTGGTGAATTGCAATACAACGTGGTTAGAGATATGATCCTGAATGATAGAATACGTTTGGACGGCAGGGGAACGGAAGATGTCCGCCAGTTGTCCATGGAAACAAATATTTTACCTACGCCGCACGGATCGGCTTTATTCACAAGAGGTGAAACCCAGTCCCTTACTACCGTTACTTTCGGAACCCCCCTTGATGAATTATTAGTGGAAAGTGCCTTTAAATCCGATTATACAAAGTTCATCCTGCATTATAATTTTCCTCCCTTTTCTACAGGCGAAGTAAAAATGATGCGGGGGGTAGGGCGCAGGGAAGTCGGACATGGTAACCTGGCAATGCGTTCCTTGAAAAAAATGATGCCAGGATCTGAATATCCTTACACCGTAAGGGTGGTAAGCGATATCCTGGAAAGTAATGGTTCGTCATCCATGGCTACCGTTTGTGCGGGATCCCTCGCACTAATGGATGCGGGTGTGCCGTTTAAAAAGCATGTGAGTGGAGTGGCCATGGGCCTTATAAAAAAAGATGACCAGTTTGCGGTACTGACTGATATTCTGGGGGATGAAGATCACTTGGGAGATATGGATTTTAAAGTAACCGGAACGCGCGATGGAATTTGCGGTGTCCAGATGGATATAAAAGTAGATGGTCTTAGTATGGCTATTATGAGGCAGGCATTAGAACAGGCGCGTAAAGGACGGTTACAAATACTTGATGCGATGTATGCCTGTATTCCCGCCCATCGGGAAGATGTAAAACCACATGCACCCCGGATGGTCAAGCTTACCATTGATAAGGAATATATTGGTGCAGTGATCGGGCCAGGTGGAAAAGTAATACAAGAGATCCAAAGAGAGACCGGGGCTACTGTAAATATTGAAGAAGTCAACAATGTTGGTGAGGTAAGTGTGTTCTCCGCCTCTAAAGACAGCCTCGATAAGGCCGTTAACTGGATAAAGGGTTTAATCGCCGTTCCAGTCGTAGGGGATACTTATGAGGGTACCATCAAAAGCATTAAAGAATTCGGGGCTTTCGTCGAATTTTTACCCAAAAAAGAAGGCCTTTTGCACATTAGTGAAATAAGCTGGAAACGGTTGGAAACAATGGAAGGCATTTTTAAGGAAGGAGACAGGGTGAAGGTAAAATTATTAGAAATTGACCAGCGAACCGGTAAATTCAAACTAAGCCGCAAGGCACTTATGCCAAAACCGGAAGCCCAATCCAGGCCATAATTTATATTATTTTTTACTCCGGAGATTTCTTCGGAGTTTTTTTTAGTAGCTTCCCGCCAGGGTTATCTGTTAAGTTAACCGTTCTGTTTTACCAATCTTGCCATACCCCGGCAACTTCCTGGTAAATAACTTGTCCGACCCTTACTTTATTAATCCGCTTAATACCCCTTTCTGAAGAGAGCAGGTTAAAAGCTGCAGATTCAGTAATTATTTTCCTCAGGACTATTGAATTGTAAAATGGACCATACAAAAACAACAATTGTGAATTACCTGCAATTCGATTTCGAAACAGAGAGCGCTGAGCAAAGTGAAAAACTGGTGGCTTTATTAGCTGAACAAGGCTTTGAAGGCTTTGAAGAAGAAGGCTACAGCCTGTCTGCATTTATACAGGAGCACAACTTTAGCCAGGATGAGTTTACTAAAGTAATCGACAGGTTCGAGCGCGTAAAGTATACGCAGACCATTCTGGAAAATATTAATTGGAACAAGCAGTGGGAAGAGAATTTCAGTCCTGTTCTCGTAAACGATTTCGTGGCAGTCCGTGCCGCATTTCACGCGCCCGTTGCAGCGGTAAAGTATGAGATTATTGTTACTCCAAAAATGAGCTTTGGCACGGGCCATCATGCAACCACTTACCTCATGATCCTGCAAATGCAGGGAATGGATTTTGTTAAAAAATCAGTCCTGGATTTCGGAACCGGTACCGGGATACTGGCCATACTAGCTTGCAAAATGGGGGCCCTGCGTGTTGTAGCTATTGATTATGACGAATGGAGTATCCGGAACGCTACAGAAAACATTGAACAAAACCGTTGCGAAAGCATTTTGATCGAACAATCAGACAGTGTACCGGTTAATGAAAAATTTAATATTATTCTTGCCAATATTAATTTGAACGTTATAATTGCCAATTTATCCCTGATTGCAGCTGCCTCGTTTCCAGGTACCACCATTTTATTAAGCGGATTTTTAAAGGAAAACGAAGGCAAGATGGTAGATGCTGTGACAGGGCGAGGTTTTAAATATTTATTAACAATGCAACGGGGTGATTGGATTGCACTTATGGTGAAAAAGTGTTAACCCCGCGTAATATTAAACATTATATAATTGTTATAAAACCCAAATAACAGGTATATTTGTACTCTCAACTCACTAATAGAAACTATGAACGAACTACTATTAATAGTATTAGCCTATTTTATTGGATCTATTCCCACCGCTTTAATTATCAGCAAACGTTTTTTTCATATTGATATCCGCGATTATGGTAGCGGAAATATGGGCGCCACCAATACTTTCAGGGTGCTTGGGTCTAAATATGGTACTATTGTGATGATATTCGATATTTTAAAAGGAATGGCCGCGGTTGCGTTGTTTAATTTTCTACCTCAATATTTCAATGATGAATGGGCGCGGACTAATTTAATGGTCGGCCTTGGTCTTGCTGCGGTGCTGGGGCATATATTTCCCATATTCGCCCATTTCAGAGGTGGCAAAGGCGTGGCTACTTTATTCGGAATGATCCTTACTGTTCAACCTGTTATCGCCATCAGTTGCGTTGGGGTGTTTTTAGTAGTGTTGTACCTAACCCGCTACGTGTCACTTAGTTCTATACTGGCTGGTATTGCACTTCCGATATGTGTACTTTGGATATGGAATGATGATGTTATCCTCTATAGAATTTTTGCCATTTCCGTAGCGGCCCTTATATTACTTACCCATCAAAAGAACATCGTAAAAATTTTACGTGGGAGCGAGAGCAGGGTACCTATTTTTAAGAACCGGGATAAACGTAAACTCCGCCGCAAATAAATCCCGTATATATCACAATCATTGCTGGTAAGGATTGTATTACAATCACTTTATGTAAAGTTGGTACGCCAATTGTTCATGGAAAAATAAATATATCTCATGAAAAGATCATTGTGTTTACTATTTGCCTTGCCGGTAATTATAATTGCATGCACTACTAATGCAGTTACCGGCCGTAAGCAGCTTAGTTTACTTCCCGAAAGTCAATTACAGGCAACCGCCGTTACCGAATACAGAACCTTTTTATCCCAAAGTAAAGTTGTAAGTTCTTCCGTTAACAAGGATGCAGAAATGGTCCGCAGGGTAGGAAGCCGCATTGCAAACGCCATAACTCAATACTATACCAAGCAAGGAAAGGGAAGTATTTTGAGTGGATATAAATGGGAATTTAACCTGGTTGACAATAAAGACGTGAATGCGTGGTGTATGCCCGGAGGCAAAGTGGTAGTTTACACAGGTTTATTGCCCGTTGCACAAAATGAGGCAGCGCTTGCAATTGTTCTGGGGCATGAGATAACCCATGCTGTTGCCAACCACGGTAATGAACGCATGAGCCAGATGATGGTTACCCAGGGTTTAGGAGTAGCAGGCGATGTCTTAACTTCAGGTAACAGTAAGGTGAATACCATCTTTAATGGTGTTTTTGCTCCAGGCAGCCAGATTGCCTACACTCTTCCCAATTCAAGGAACCAGGAATACGAAGCGGATCATTTCGGGCTTATTTTTGCTGCTATGGCTGGATATAATCCAAGAGAGGCGATCACATTCTGGCAAAGAATGTCTCAGGCAGGTGGAAATGCCAAGCCTCCTGAGTTTTTAGCTACCCATCCCTCAGATGAAAACAGGATCTCACGTCTTCAGGGTTATATGGAAGAGGCTTTAAAACATTATAAGCCTGTAACCAGGTAAATAAGTATTGCAATTATGGAAACTCCCTTTAATAGTGGAGTTTTTTTGGTTGTATGTGGATAATTAAGTTTAAATTTGCACCTCTATTTGTTTTCTTTCCGTATTTACCATTTATTTCAACATTGATTATGAATGAATTATGAGATGTTTCCCATAATTCAGTAAATTTTTTTGTTCATATTACTAAACTTAAATTTTTGATTTATGGAAGTATTAGCACCATCGCAATCTTTATTAGAAAAATTACAGTTAAAGGACGAAAAGAATTTACTGATCCAGGGTTTGCCATCCACTGTTGAAAAACAGTTTGTAAAAATATCCTTCGCAAAGAATGTTACTCCACTTCTCAAGTCAAGAAAAATAGATTTTGCGCTGATTTTTGCTATAAGCCATAAACAATTACAGGATATTTTACGGGATGTTGTTCCTGCACTTCATGAAGACGCAAAACTTTGGATTGCATATCCAAAGGTATCTTCAAAGATTGTTAGTGATTTGTCGAGAGATTGTAACTGGGGATGTATTTCACATTTTGGCTTTGAAGAAGTACGTTTGATTGCAGTAGATAATATCTGGAGTGCCGTTCGTTTTAAAAAGGCAGATAAGATACTACCTTTAATAGTTGAAGAAATAGCAGGGGTTAAGATCGAAAATCACACCATTAGCACACCTGAGGAACTCGAGGTTTTATTCAGCAAAAACGAGCCCGCGAAAGCGTTTTTTGATACCCTTTCTTTTACGAACAAAAAAGAATATATTACCTGGATTACGGGTGCCAAGCGCATAGAAACCAAATTGGCCAGGCTCGAAGCTACTATTGACAAACTAACCTATCTTAAAAGAAATCCTTCAGAAAAATAGCCGGTATTAATTTTATTGCCCGGATCAGTTTTAAACTGCCTTTATTCGCGGTAAAGCAAAGTGGTTTTAATTACTGCCTCATCACCCTGCATAATTTTCAAACAGTGAAATAGGGAGAGCAAGCCTAATCAATAGTATTAGCGTTCAATTATCAAGTATCCAGTATCCAATCTGCTCTCAAGTATCCAATATTCACAGTCACCAAACCCTCATCTCCCGCACTCATCCTGCTCTTCACGTTGTCATTTCCGGTAGCTTAATTCGTTTTGCAAGCCAGCTTTCTTTCATAGGAATGATCCAGTTTTGAAGCATTTCTTTTTTTGTCAGAACTGTATTATTAAAATACAAGGTGTCTCCATTGATAAAATCATTGGTAACTGCATAGCTGAGTTGAGACAATGGTAATAGTTGGATTTTTTCTTTTACTACGAAGGCCAGCGTTTGCCTTTCAAAAAACTGGACATTCATTTTTCGTTCTATTTCCTTGATCAACCTGACCGAACTGTCCGTGCTGCAGCCACTAACACCGGTAGCAGTTTCATCTGCCATCAAAACTATAAACTGCCCAAAAAACAAATTGGCATAACCCTTTACGGTTGCACCGTGGCTCCTCCATTGATCAACAAATTGTTCTAGCAAAAATTCGATCTCCAGGGCTTCACTTATAAAAAACAACCTGCTGCTCTGGTAAATCCATACTTTAGATGATTCATTAAATTCGGCTGGTACCTGGTCTTGAAATTGTAGATTCATACTTTAAATATTTAGATAGATGCCGCAATGAGCTCTGCTATATCAGTACCTTTACTTCATCTTCTTTGTTACTGTTTTTAACGCCGTCTGTCATCATAGTATTGCAGAACGGGCAGGCTGCAGCAATGATTGCTGCTCCTGTGCCAATCGCCTCATCACTTCTTGCAAAGTTAACGCGTATGTTGCCTTTTTCTTCTTCTTTAAACATTTGTGCTCCCCCGGCACCGCAGCATAATCCATTGGACCTGCAGCGTTTCATCTCTACCAGTTCCACGTCCAATGCTTCAAGAACCTTGCGCGGCGCTTCATAAATATTGTTGGCCCGGCCAAGGTAACAACTATCGTGGTAAGTGATCTTCCGGCCCTGGAAACTTCCACCTTCCTTCATTTTTATTTTGCCCTCATTTATTAACTGTTGTAAAAATACGGCATGATGAATTACTTCATAATTGCCTCCTAATTCCGGGTATTCATTTTTCAAAGTATTAAAACAATGGGGGCATGCTGTAACTATTTTTTTAATCCCATATCCATTTAGTACCTGGATATTCTGGTATGCCATCATCTGGAACATAAACTCATTTCCGGCGCGTCTTGCAGGATCACCCGTACAAAATTCTTCCTTACCCAGGATCGCGTAGCTGGTGCCCGTTTTATCCAAAATTGTTGCAAAGGCGATCGTGATTTTCTGAGCGCGCTGATCATAGCTTCCCGCGCAACCTACCCAAAATAAAATATCGGGGGTCTCGCCATTTGCCATCATTTCTGCCATTGTGGGTACATGCATACGTCTGTATTTGTATTTGGCAAATGTAACAAATTGTTGGTTGTTTTACCAGGCGTGATTAACAGCTTGCTTCCAAATAACCCTTATCCGGCCGATGATGCTTTATTCAAAGCCGCCTTGCACATCTAAGACCCTTAATAATCTATTGTTGGCCTTAACATGTTAAATTTGTCAATGAACATGGTAAAGAAAATAATCCATACAATAAAAAATTGGGAAGCATGGCCGTTTAAACTGCTTTATGCCCCCATTTCTGTTTTTTGGTTATGGTACACTATCCGTTCGGGCTCGGTATGGTTTTTTACTTCGAGTAATCCAAAGCTAACGTTCGGGGGAATGGAAGGGGAGCCTAAAAAAGAAATGTATGAACTGTTGCCCCTCACGCTTTACCCTGCCACTTTTAATGTGCTGCCAGGTGAAGATTTTTCACTCATCAGTCAAAAATTATCAGCCTGTAAAATTTCCTATCCGCTTATTGCAAAACCGGAAGTGGGCGGCCAGGGCATACTATTGAGAAAGATTGATGACGAGGCCGGCCTGAAGAAGTACCACTCTTTAATGCCCTGGGAATATATTATACAGGCGCTTGTTTATTATCCCGTGGAAGTAAGTGTTTTTTATATCCGGTACCCTCATGAAAGCAAGGGAACCATAACCGGATTTTTACACAAGATTCCTTTGCAGGTAATTGGCAATGGCCGCGATAGTTTGGCCGCTCTTATTGGAAACCATCCGAAAGGAAGTAAACGATTAGAGGAGTTGTTTAACAAACATAAAGAAAGATGGAACGAGGTATTGCCTGCCGGTGAAAAATATATGCTCAGCTATGCTGCCAACCATAACCGTGGTGCACAATTTATAGACCTGAAAGACCAGATAGATGAACAGTTAACAGGCATCTTTGACAACATCAGTTTGAACATAAAAGATTTTTTTTATGGACGTTATGATATTATGTGCAACAGTATACCGGATTTGAAACTGGGAAAAAATTTCACCATACTCGAGTATAATGGGTGCGGCGCAGAACCCAACCATTTTTATGATACCGGGTATACGTTGATGGGGGCATACAAAGAAATACTGAAACACTGGGATGCACTGTACCAGATAAGCAGGCACAACAGGTTGAACGGAGTGCCTCCCTGGCCGTTTCTAAAAGGTAGAAAGTTTATTTCAATGGCCAGGAAGCACATCACAAAAATGAAAAGGGTTGACGCCGCGATGGGATAACCAGTAAATTATACAAAGGGAACATAACGGCGTAGGTGATTCAGAATGCTTCTCCATGAGTCTGTTTAATTAGTGTGGTTGTCAACAAAGGAAAATGCTTCATGAAAGCTACGAAACTGTTGGTGAGCCATTCTTTGCCAAACATTTTCTGTATTATCCTTCCGGCAGCAAGCCGCTTCGAAAATACCTGTTGCCAATCACTTTCATAATTTTTTTCCATCTCCCCGCGGCTCAGGCGTTTTTGAATAAACGCTTCCATATGCCTCACTGCTAGTTTACTGCTATGCAAAGCCATACTCATTCCATTACCGCATAACGGCGTGATCATCCCGGCAGCATCTCCCAGCATTAATATATGACCTGCCACCTGTGTTTTTTTTGCGAAGGAGATCTGTGAGATGGTTAACGGCGATTCATACAGCATCTCGCTATTATTAAAAATATCCCGGAGAAACCTGTTCTTATACAATACATTTTTTTCCATTTCCATTATGGAATTATTATTCAATTTTAAATTGGCCGCATTGGTAAGGTAACACAAACAATACCTGTCATTTTCAATTTTTGATATTCCGCAATAGCCGTTTTTAAAATTATGAAGTGAAATGGTATCGGCAGCATAATTTGTTTTGATATGATATTTGACCCCTATAAAATTATTCAGTTTGTTGTTTTTTAAAGTCGTAAAATTTCTCTTCAGCCGTAGGTCGATATTGCTTTTTTTGCCAAAACTTCCACAACATAAGGTAGAGCAAAATTTACCGGATGTAGTTTCCATTAAAAATTGATCATTGGTAAAGGATACTCCATCTACTTTGCAATTGTCCCGGATTATTACTCCCTTTGCCACTGCGATATCTTTTAATTTATTGTCGAGGGTATAGCGGCTGATTCCAAAGCCCCCCAAGGGTAGATTTTGTTGCAGGTAATTGCCATCCGGTGAGCTGACAACCAGTTTTTTTATTATGGGCAAATTCATATCCTTCAGGGACAGGCCGAGCCCTTCTAAAAAATCCCAGCTTTCTAAACTGATGTACTCCCCGCAAACTTTGTGAAACGGGTATTGCTCTTTCTCAAACAGGATGACCGTATAACCTTTTTCACCCAGCTGAATGGCAAGGGCAACGCCCGCAAGGCCGCCACCAATGATGGCTACATCGTATATGCGATCATTCATTGAGTAAATATAAGATTAACCTGTATCAGCCCTGTTCCTGTTTAGCAGGGCTTTTACAGTGCCATCAACCCACAGGAAGTTGTTAATTAAAACAGGTAATTAAATGCCTGAATGCCCATCTCCACTGAATGTTATAATCGGTAATCCCTGCGTGCGTCATCATTTTTTGCCACTCCTTCGTTCTAAATCCCCGGGCAACAGATAGTGGCGCATCATTTCTGACAAGATAAGACCGGGAAAAAATTGCTGTAATTATTTTAATGGAATAAAATGCCAGGTAGTGCCTGTGCAGGTCATTTATAAAAAATCCCCTGGAGCTATTCACTTTCATCCATTGTAAGATATGTGCAATACCATCGTTCATAAAATGATGGCAGAAAAGAGAAGAAAAAATTATGGTAGGTTTGTTATTATCGAAGCGGACATCTTTATAATCCGAAACGATCCACCGCGCATCCAGGTTTGGGTATTGCTGTTTTGCGAATTCAATGCATTCCGCTTTCAGATCAATGCCAATAAAATCACTCTTAACGGCATGCTTGTGGCACCAGTTTTCAATGGCCTTTAAATTATCACCGCCACCACAACCAATTTCACAAATGGTAACCGGCCCATCCGGTTGAAAGTTGCCTAATATTTTTTTTACACCTTCGATGGTTATTTTATGCCCCCCAAGGTAGGTATTGATCCTATTTAACTCTTTCATGTTTTGCCGGATATCGGCGAAAGGAATGGCGTCATTATCCAGGAGTTCTTTACAGTATGACCTTGATGCCAGGTTAATCATATGTAGCGATAAATGTTTCCATGGTTAAGCCCGGGCCAAAGGCCGCGCTAAAAACGGTGGCTGTTTTTTCAGGAGGCTGTTGTTGGAATTCACGCAGTATTTTTTCCAGCACAAACAATAAAGTAGGGGAACTCATGTTGCCATAATCATTTAATATATCATAAGAATATTGAAGATGAGCCTTGCTTAACCCGGTGCTATGTTCAATTGCTTCGAGTATTTTTTTTCCTCCCGGATGAATGCACCAATGGGTAATGTCCTCCTTGTTGAGTGAGGCATGTTGCAGGGCATTTTCTACCAATGGATTAAAATCCTTTTTTACAAGTTCTGGTACATAACCTGAAAGCGTCATTAAAAAACCCTTGGAGGAAAGCGCCCAGCTCATATCCTTCCTGCCTTTAAATTCAACTTCCGAATAAAAATTTCTCAGGGTAAAACCTTTATTTTTCGTGTCTTTGTGCTGGACCAATACTGCGGCGCAGCCGTCTGCAAACAATAACGTAGACGTTATATTATCGATTGAATTTTCTTTTTGAAAATGAAGTGTACAAAGTTCCGTACAGACGATCACTACATTAGCGCCTATATCATTATGGCAAATAGCATCCGCCATTTTTAGCGCATGGACCCCGGCATAACATCCCATGAAATTTACTGAAGACCTTGAAAGATTGCGGCGCAATCCCATGGTTTCCATGATCTCCAGGTCGAGTCCTGGCGCGCTTAAACCCGTGCAGCTTACCGTTATCAGGTGTGTGATATCACTTGAATCGATTTTACCCCCGATACATTTATTGATAGTATCAATGGAAAGGTTTGCTGCGTTTTCAATATAACATTCCATTCGCTTTTCCAGGTTAGGGAAAGGTTCAAGGTCCGCAGTTTTTTCATAGAAAGATCCGCCCGCTTCTGAGGGGCTATAGTCAGGGATTACTGAATACCTTGTTGAAATACCCGAGTGCCGGTACAGAAATTTCATTTTTCTAACGGCTATTTCATCCTCACAATAAATTGTTTCGGCAAAAGAGGAAATATTTTCCTGTAAATGTTTGTAACGGGGAACCCCGGTAGCTATCGAAACTATTTTACTCAAGTTTTTTCAATTAAAAATAAAACAATAAATGCCGCATTGGTGCAGATAGAGGCTAACAGGTTCATGCGCATTGTATAGACAAAATTTGCGCCACTAATGTTTACCGCTACTTTTTTAAACCACCATACAAAATATACGAGCACGGGGAGAAAAAAGATCTGGATAAGGAAAAAACTATTTTGTTGGCCTGAACCAATGAGCTGGTAGGCCAATGCGGCAACGGCGAATAAATACACGATACCTGTAAAAATAAAAGTGCCCCTGTAACCCAATACCATACTTAGTGTGGTAACTCCATCTTCTTTGTCCTGCAGGTGCTGGTAAATTTGTGTAAGCGGGTAAAATCCGCCTATGAGTAAGGATGCCGCCAGCATTCCTGCGGGGGGAACCATTAATGTTTTGTCAGCAGTTGAGCCATGCATCACTAAAAAAAATGTAACGGCACCCTGGAAAATTATTACAGTAAGATAACCTGCTATTGGATATTTTTTTAAACGAATGCCCCGGTAGCTGTATGCCCTGGAAGCTAAAATATAGAGAACCGTTCCCAAAACGAACCATTTGCTGATCAGGCACCCCAGCAGCACACCCGCCACATCCATTAATATGCTTGTATAAAACAACTGGCGGGTAGGTTGCATGGGTTCTTTGATGCCACCGATACTTGCAGTATCCCTGTCCATGTAACTATTATAGCCATTGCTTGCAGGGTAAACTAATAAATGAAGTATCACAAAGATCAAAAGAGCGTCTGCCACTTCAATGACATCAGCCTGGCTCAATGCAAACCAATACACCGGCATTAAGAAAAAGGAGAAATGGAACCGCAATAATTGCAAGGTTGAACGAAGCAGCATGACTATTCCGATTGAAACTGAAATATACATTACTTATCGCAGCAGAAAGGCAGCTATTTATGTTTGTTAACCGGATTTGATGCTGAAGAACAGCAAGTAGCTATGAGATGGTCATTGAGCGCTGAAATCATGGCGGATAATGGACTTGAAATGCGTTACAAATCTTAGCTGGTTCTGCCGGCAATTGCTAAAAACTATCTGCGCGGGGATTTAAAAGTTGGCGGCTCATTTTTCACCTGGTCCAATAATGATTAACTATATCTTTGCGCGGTGAAAAGAATTATCAGGATTTTTTTATGGGGTTTGATAATAAGTTTCCTGGGGTCCTTGCCTCTTGGAACCTTGAATGTGGCTGCAATGCAGATTGGTATCCAGGAGAGTATACGGGACGCGGTCTGGTTTTCCATGGGTTCATTACTGGTGGAGGTGATCTATGTCCGGATCTCGTTGGTTGGTATCGACTGGGTTCGTAAACAACACAAACTGATGAAGGTAATGGAGTGGATAACCCTGGCTATTATTACGGCGCTGGCAGTAGGTAGCTTCCTGGCTGCTTTTAAAGAAAACGGGAGCGCAAAAAACGTATTGCTCAATAATAATATGCACCGGTTTCTTTTAGGAATGTTAATGTGTGCCATTAACCCGGTACAAATTCCCTTTTGGTTTGGCTGGAGCACTGTTTTATTTACAAAAAAGATCCTTGAACCAAAGCCGGCATACTACAATACTTATATTGCTGGCATTGGCATTGGAACATTATTGGGTAACTGCGTGTTTATTTTTGGGGGTAAGTGGATGGTGCAGCGTATCGCTAACAGCCAGCAGTACCTGAACTGGGTGATAGGAGGAATCTTTACAATTACCGCCCTGATTCAGTTCATAAGGATCATGCGAAAAAAAGATGCTATCTCAAAGTTCGCGGAGAACGCTTGAATGGTATCATTACTAACAGCGATATTAAGTTTGGTTGCCTGAACCATGATCGTTGAGATTTTTACTAATGAATTGTATGCGGGTATAATTGCTAGCCACAACCTCATTCACCAGAGCAATCACGGATCTCGTTCGGCGTAAAGATTATTTTGAAACAATATCCCTTGCCCATTTATCCCTGTCATCGGGGCTGAATTTCCAGGGAGCAAAATTGTTTTCGATATTGCTGAACATGATGTTCCATTCCTGCGGTGCATTACTATCTTCCATCACCAGGGAGCGGCGCAATTCCAAAATGATATCCAGCGGGTTGATACTAACCGGGCATTCCTCCACACAGGCATTGCAGGTAGTGCAGGCCCTTAATTCTTCGGTGGTGATGTAATCGTGCAACAACGTTTTGCCGTCTTCTTTAAAAACACCGTTTACATTGATATTTTTGCCTGCTTCCTGCAAACGATCCCGTGTATCCATCATTATTTTTCTTGGGCTTAAGGCCTTGCCGGTTTTATTAGCCGGACACGCGGCGCTACATCTGCCACACTCGGTACAACTATAAGCATCCAGTAAATTTTTCCAGCTAAGGTCAAAAACGTCCTTGGCGCCAAATTTTTGCGGCGTACTGTCTGCACCTTCCGGCGGAGCCAGTTCGGGCTGCATCATGTACCTTACTTCCTGTTGTATGCTTTGCATATTGTCCATCTTCCCTGAAGGTTCTAGTTTTGTATAATATACATTTGGAAAAGCAAGAACGATATGGAGATGTTTACTGTAGGGCAAATAATTCAGAAAGGCAAAAATGCCAATGATATGTACCCACCAGGCTGTTCTTTCAATGGCAATTAAAGTTGATTCACCCATGCCGTTGAAGAAAGGGACTAAAAGTCCCGAAATAATAAAATTGCCGGTAGCCTGATAATGTTGGCTTCCCTGCGATTGCAACGCGCGGTCAGTCGCATTCATCGTAAGAAATAAACCCATGAGGATAATTTCTGTTATTAAAATATAATTTGCATCACTACGAGGCCAGCCGTTCAGGTCGCGACTGATAAAACGTTTCAGCTTAAGGATATTTCTCCTGCATAAAAAAACAACGCAAACGGCTATTACCCCAAAGGCAAGTATTTCAAAAAAGTTGATCAGCAAAGTGTACAAAGCACCCAGGAACGGAAGAAAAAGCCGGTGAGTACCCAGGATTCCATCCAGCACAATCTCTAATACTTCGATATTAATAATTATGAAGCCTGCGTAAATAACAAAATGCAATACAGCTACGAGTTTGTTCCTGAACATTTTCTTTTGCCCTAAAGCCAGTAGTAAAACATTTTTCCAGCGTTGTGCGGGATTGCCGGTCAGGTCTTCGGGTTTACCTAAAAATATGTTACGGCGTATTTGCAGGCTGTTCTTTAGAAACAACCAAATGGCAAGGCCGGCAAGTACAACAAAAATGACCTGGGGCAGGAATTGCATAAAGTATAGTATTAATAATGCGCCGGTTCAGTTAGAATAGAATGCTAAGTTAATTATCAAACATCAATTGTACGAATTATGTGTAAGTATTGATTATTGCTATAAATTCGTACAAACTATAACGCGGTTTGGTATGGGAGAAAAAAAATACATTTTATCGAAAGAAGTAACAGAAAAAAAACTTCGCCGTATGGCGTTGCAGGTGGCAGAACAAAATTATGACGAGGGTCAATTAGTACTGGTGGGCATTAAGGAAAACGGGCTGCTCATCGCCCGGAAGATAAGCGCCTACCTGCAGGAAACTTACCAGGGCGAAATTATTGTGGTGGAGCTCACGATAAATAAAAAGAAGCCAGCCGATGTATTACTTAAACCGGCAATTGATTTTAACCAGAAAACGATCGTTTTAATTGATGATGTAGCCAATAGCGGATGCACCATGCTATATGCATTAAAACCTTTGCTGGAATCATACCCAAAAAAAATACAAACCCTTGCATTGGTTGAAAGAACCCATAAATCGTTCCCGATTGATGTAGACTATGTGGGCCTTTCAATTTCTACAACTTTGGATGAACATATTTTTGTTGAGGTACAAGGTGAAGAAATAGAAGGGGCGTATATGGAGGAGGGGCCAGGGAATAAATAATCCGAACCCGTTAGCCGTTGCAAGTAAAATTTACGAAGTACCTGTTTTAGAAAAACAACTAAGGAATCAACCGCCTTCAACTACACAAATCTCATTATTCAAAAAAGTTATTTAAAAATGAAGGGCATTTAGTTTAAATTTCCCCTTAGAAAACTCTAGGCTTGGCGCAGGAAATTTAAAGCCGCTTAAGACGGTAAATAATATTTTGACTCCTTTTTTCTTTGTTTTTATTTTGGAAAAGTCAATATCCGGTGAAATATACCACTGACGGTAACGTTGGATATCCCTGCGGTCGAAATTAATTACGCCATTCTCTTCTTTGGCAGTATTGCTTCTCGCGCCAAACATGCCTTCGCTACCATAGCCAACAGCCACTGAAAGCCAGGGTGGAAGATTTGATTTTGGAAAAAAAGCACGGAGATTTGCACTTGCCCAATAGGTTTGGGCATTGTAATCTTTTATAAAGCGTTCGGTGATCGATTTGCCAAATATTTTATTTGCCCTTGCATCAAGCTGCCCATCCTTGTAATTTTTTTTATGAAATGAAAATTTTAATTTTATCCGCTGGTCATCCCACGCCAGCTCCTGTGCGATCAGGGCGCCGCTGCCCAATATATTGGTTCCGAAGTCACCCCAACTCCATCCCCATTGGGCGCTGAATCCATCGAGTATCTCTACGATCGTCTGGTAAAAAGCACCACTCAGGCCTCCGTACCAAATTCTTTTTTTACGGTCAATACCCGTCCACCGCCACAGTTCCATACTCATGCGGCTTTCTATATAGGCGCTATACAGGTGCCCTACTTTATCCATTTGAAGCCATTCGGCATTATCATTAAAGAAATGAAAGCTGCTCCGCGGGTAATCAGCATACCATTCGGAATTAAGCGCGATCAGTAAGGCTGAATATTCCAGTCCATTCGATATTGCCACAAAGCGAACCCTGGACCTTACCTGTTTTGGAGTTAGCGTAAGGGGAGGCATATCACCCGCACGAATTGGGGAAAGATGGCTGACGCTGGTATCGCATATTGAAGCAACAGCCGTGTCCTGTGCCACAGTAGAAACAGCGCATGCCAATACCAGCACGCACGTGGCTACCGTGCCTGCAATTGAAGAGCAGCCAGTACACCGGTGATGCTTTAAACTGGCTGTAAAAAATGATGCCCAATGGTATGTGGTACAAGGGAGTGACACAACGCTGCTGCTATGAAAATCAAATGCCCGTAACCAACAACCGGCAAGCTCTTTATAATAGAATCTGCGTCGTTTACCGGGCCCTGTTGTAATTAAAAATGGTTGATGTACGAATTGCTGGCGCATTAAAAACAAATTTAATGCTATATGCTATATTATGAACGAAACAAGTATTTTTGACTGTTAAAAAAAACCATATGGATCAGAACATTCAGCAAAAAATAGACAATTGGCTCTCCGGTAATTATGAGCCCTCTGTAAAAGATGCCATCATCCAATTGCAAAAAGATAACCCGGATGAGTTGGCCGATGCTTTCTATAAAAATTTGGAATTTGGCACCGGGGGGCTTCGCGGCATTATGGGTATTGGTACCAATCGTATCAACAAGTACACGATCGGTATGGCTACCCAGGGCTACGCCAATTATTTGAAACAATGTTTTGGTGATGACGTGAAAGTGGCAGTAGCGCACGATTGTCGGAATAACAGCCGTTTTTTTGCTGAAACCACTGCCAATGTTTTTGCTGCCAACGGCATTAAAGTGTATTTATTTGAAGCCCTGCGCCCTACGCCTGAACTAAGTTTTGCGATACGCCATCTAAAATGCCAGGGTGGTGTGGTTTGTACCGCATCGCATAACCCAAAAGAATATAACGGGTATAAAGCTTATTGGGATGATGGTGCTCAAATGATTTCTCCCCATGATGAAAATGTGATCATAGAAGTTGAAAAGATAGCAACGGTGGATGATGTTAACTGGAGCGGCGGGGAAGCAAATATTACGCTTATCGGGAAGGAGCTTGATGAAATCTACCTGGATATGGCAGCCCGCTTAAGCGTGAATCCTGAGGTATGCCGGGAGCAGCATGACCTCAAAATCGTATTTACCCCGATTCATGGTACTGGCATCACCCTTGTACCACAGGTGTTGACAAAATTTGGGTTTGATAATGTTCATATAGTTGAGGAGCAATGTACGCCTGATGGAAATTTCCCCACGGTCATCTACCCGAATCCGGAAGAAAAGGAGGCCATGAGCATTGGCCTGAAAATGGCCAGGGAACTGGATGCAGACATCTTGCTTGGCACCGATCCGGATAGCGACCGCGTTGGTATTGGCGTTAAAAATAACGAGGGCGACTGGGTATTGATGAATGGTAACCAGACAGCCGTGCTTGCTTTTAATTATATGATAGAGGCAAGGAAAACAAAGGGTATTTCCCATCCGAATGATATGGTGGTTAAAACGATCGTTACCACCATGATGATCGATACCATCGCAAAGGAAAATGGTATCAGTTGCTATAACGTCCTCACCGGGTTTAAATGGATCGCCGCACTCATTAAAGAAAAAGAAGGCAAAGAAAAATATATTATCGGGGGAGAAGAAAGTTTTGGCTTAATGGTAGGGGATGAAGTAAGAGATAAGGATGCCATCAGCGCGGTTGCATTGTTATGCGAAATGGCCGCCTATGAAAAAAGCAAAGGCAGGAGCCTGTACGCTAAAATGATCGACCTCTATGTAGAATATGGCATGTATAAAGAAAACCTTATCAGCATAACCAAAAAAGGTATGAACGGTGCGGCTGAGATCGCGCAAATGATGCAGGGCTATCGCGACAACCCTCCTACAACGATTGATGGGGTGGCGGTTGCTGAGCTGCTGGATTATGACCTGCAGGTAGGGAAGAACCTGCAGACCGGCGAAAGCTGGAAAATAGACCTTCCCAAAAGTAATGTGCTTCAATTCGCTTTAAGCGACGGCACAAAAATTTCAGCAAGGCCAAGTGGCACGGAACCAAAGATCAAATTTTATTTCAGCGTGAATACATCGCTCGCTTCGCCGGAAGGCTTTGCCGAAGCGGATAAAGTGTGCGATGATAAGATCGCAAGGATAGTGAGTGATATGGGATTAAAGTAATCCGCCCTCACTTAGAAAGTCATTTTATTAAGAGGGTTGCCACCTTTCCGGGGTTGGCAACCCTTTACGTTTAATCGCATTATTTTTTTATCTTGCGACTACATTGAGCGCATCGCACTTTTACCAAACCGGCAATATGAGAAATATTTTATTCCTGCTCCTGATTGCATGTTGCTTTTTTGCCGGGGCCCAGCCATCACAATCCAACCCGCTTCAACAAAAATCGCTTGTCCTGCGGCGTTTATTAGAACAAAATCATTACCTGCCTTTACACTGGGATGATTCAGCCTCCGCCAGGTTATATGACCGCTGGATGGAGCTGCTGGATGAAGAAAAACTCTTGTTTACCAACCTGGAAATTTCACCCATTGTTTCCTACCGTACAAGGTTAGACGAAGAACTAATGGGAAAAGAATGGGCCTTTTTCAATAAAACGATACAGGTGTACAGCAGGGGCCTGCTCAGGGCAGATAGTTTTATAAAACAAATATTGGCCCGGCCGCTCGATTTTACTAAAGCGGATGATCTCAACTGGCCGCTGGCAAATTACCCGGGTAATGATACCGAACTCTATCTAACCTGGCAGAAATACCTCAAATGGAAAGTGTTGCGTGCCGTTTCAGATATGGTGATGGATACAGGCACTATAAATATTAGTAACACTCACCAGCCTGCAAACTTCCCGCTGCTCGAAGTGAAGGCCCGCGCGCAGGTACAGAAGCAGGAATCAGGATGGATCCGGAACAAACTGTCTGCGCTTGCCCAGCCTGGGAAAGAAATGGAAGACAATTACCTCTCCGCCATCAGCTGGTGTTATGATCCCCATACAACTTACATGAGCGCGGATACAAAAACCGATGTCGAATCAGAATTGAGCGGACTTGAATTTGCTCCTGGTTTTGAATGGATGAAAATGATAAAGGTGAATGGGTGATCACCTACCTCGTTCCGGGAGGCCCTGCCTGGCGTAACGGTGAATTGCATACGGGTGACGTAATTTTGAAGATCCGGGCAGGCGATAAACCCGAACTTGCTTTGGATGATGCCAGTATGGACCAGCTGGGAAAGATCTTCGAAGGAAACGGCAATGAAAAAATTACTATCATAGTGCGAACAGCAAGCGGGGCGCAAAAAATTGCTGTGCTTGGTAAAGAAAAAATAACAAATGAAGAAGGGGTTGTTAAAAGTTACGTTTTAAATGGGAACAAAAAAATAGGGTATATTACCTTGCCGGGTTTTTATGTGAAGGAAGGGGACGAGGAAAGTGCATATGGGTGTTCCAACGATGTGGCAAAGGAGGTTGTTAAGTTAAAAAAAGATTCAATAGCCGGCCTCATTTTGGATCTCCGCTATAACGGTGGCGGGTCTTTGGGCGAGGCGCTGGAACTTGCGGGTATTTTTATCCAGGAAGGCTCGCTTACCTCTACGCGGGATAAAACAGGGAAGCTGCATTTTTTACGGGACCCCAACAGGGGAACGATTTATGACGGGCCATTACTGGTAATGGTTAATACTATGAGCGCATCTGCATCGGAACTGCTTGCGGCTGTATTGCAGGATTACCACCGGGCAATTATCGTGGGCAGTCCTACTTATGGCAAGGGTTCGGCCCAGGTTATTTTACCCATGGATACTACTGCTACCCTTTCCTCAAAAGCCGGCCATGACAGTTATGTAAAAGTAACCCAGGGAAAATTTTACCGCGTGGATGGTTCTACCACACAATGGAAAGGAGTGATCCCGGATATTGAATTACCCGATATGTACGCATTGGATAAATTCCGGGAGAAAGGGGCTGTATCCGCGCTGAAACCCGATAATGCCAAGCCCGCTGTTTACCAGGCGCTTCCTGCCATCGATTTTACTGCATTAAGATTTGAGAGCAATGCAAGGGTTAGGGAAAGTGCTGCATTTAAAACCATCAGTAATTTCCTTGACTGGTACAGGACAATGAATGGCACTAGAACGATCCCTCTTCAATGGCCGGGATATGCGGCTTATTATAAAAAAGTAATTGAGATGTACCAGTTGATCGAAAAGGCGGATGATGGCTCAAAAAAGAAACTAACCGCTACCAATAACAGCCTCGACCTGGTCCGCAGCCAGCTGGTTTCCGCGCAAAGCAAATCTATCAACGAAGTAAATATTAAAAGAATAGAAAAAGATAAGTATATCGCTGAGTCTTTCCGGGTAATGGAGGATTGGCTTAAATAAAAGTTGATTTGAAATCAAATTGCCCGGTAAGAATTATTGAACTTGCTAATAGCTTACAACCATAATGGCGCTGGCCCCTCCTTTGAATTAGGAGAGGAGTTGGGGTGAGGCAATAAACGCGGGCAAGGGCTTAACGCGTTTCACCGGGCTAGAAGCTTTTAAATAAAGCTTCTTTCGAAGCCAACCCGCCGGTTAGTAGCTTAGCGGCACACCGGCCCTGTTTATTTCAAGGGCTGATTCATTACCACCCAAATTTTAAAACTAACAAAAAAGATGAAACCATTTTCCTTTTTACTTAACCTTTCAATTTTGTTGTTTGTGGTATGCAGCAGCGCACTCAGCCAGGAGTTTCAGAATCCCGGTAGCTACATGAGTTATATCAGCAAGCAACACGAAACAATCGCCAAACGTTTCCTAGCGTATAACAGTGCATCCTCCCACGGCAAAAAAGCAAAAAAAGTGGCGGAGCTGAAAGCCAAATTATTAGACGAAATACAGGAAAGCAGGATGAATATCGCCGGAATGCCATCCTTTAAAAATGACAAGGCTTACCGCGATTCCTCGGTTTCTTTTATGAAATTATATTTCAATGCATTGAATGATGATTACAGTAAGATCGTAAATATGGAAGAGATTGCCGAGCAATCCTACGATTTGATGGAAGCTTACCTGCTCGCAAAAGAAATGGTAGATAAAAAGATGGATGACGCAAGTACCGCGCTTCAGCAGGTAGGTAAAAAATTTGCTGCCGATCATAATGTTAACCTCGTGGAAAGCCAGGATGAAATCGGGGGAATGATGAAAAAAGTAAACGAAACCGGTGGATATTACAACCCGGTTTACCTGGTCTTTTTCAAAAGTTTTAAACAGGAAGCCTACCTCGTGGAGGCTATCCAGAAAAAGAATATTAATGGAATTGAGCAAAACAGGAATTCACTGTTGCAATTTTCACAGGAGGGGTTAGCAAAACTTGGCAAGATCGCAGCTTTCCACGGCGATAATACACTGATCACAAATTGCAAGCGGATGCTGGAATTTTACGTTAAGGAAGCCACGGAAAAGATACCCCCCATCTCCGATTATTTATTAAAACAAGAAGCTTTTGACAATTTGGGGAAGGAATTCGAAAAAAAAACCCAACCAACGCAGGACGAAGTGAATACTTTTAACAAGGCGGTAAAAGAAATAAACAATGCGGTGAAAGCTTACAATACCAATAACAATACATTGAACCAAAGCAGGAGCGACCTGCTCAATAACTGGAACAGTGCAGTAGGTGTTTTTTTTGATAATCACATGCCGGTCTACGAATAATGCAGATGGGTTATTATGAGTTGGTTTGTAAGCCTGGTGTACAGGACAATTACCGGAGGCAAACATAAATGGGTTTGACAGGAAGTGCCGGTGTAATGAAACTATATAATTGTAAATACTTTCAACCAGGTGCCGATATATAAACAGATGATATAAAGCAGCAGCAGAATAATTTTATGAGAAATTACGAAGATACTTACCGGCACAAGGGATTACGTAAAAAATTAATAGACCTCCTGCGGGATAAAGGTATCACCGATGAAAAGGTGCTTACTGCTATGATCAATATTCCGAGGCATTTTTTTTTGGATAGCGCCTTTGATGAGATAGCCTATGAGGACCGGGCCTTTCCAATCAGTGAAGGACAAACCATTTCTCAACCATATACGGTAGCTTACCAGACACAGCTATTACAGGTAAGGCCTTATGATAAGATCCTTGAAATAGGTACAGGAAGTATATACCAGGCTACTGTTCTGGCAGAAATGGGTGCAAAGGTTTATACGATCGAGCGGCAGAAAGTATTGTTTGAAAAAACAAAAAGGTATATTTTTAAGATCAAATACCCAAACCTTAAATTCTTTTTTGGAGATGGGTATGAGGGGCTGCCAACCTATGCACCTTTTGACAAAGTGATTATCACCGCCGCCGCTCCATTCATTCCGCCCAAATTGATTGACCAATTAAAACCAGCTGGTAAAATGGTTGTGCCGGTGGATGAAGGGGTTCACCAGCGCATGTTGCGCATTACAAAACTAACAGACGGTTCAATAAGCGAAGAGGCTTTTGAGCATTTTTCTTTTGTACCGATGCTTGCCGGAAAAAAGGGATAGAACTGAATCTGATAATTAAATACATTTACGTAGCATCATTGCATTAACAAAGGCGAGGATTCAGATTTCTAAATAATTTACTCACATCGATATTGCTTATAAAGTTCACTGCGTAGGGTAATAGAACAAAAAACATCATCGGCAACAATACATCGAAACGGTCATATTTATGAAATTATTTTCAAAGTTGGCATTTATATGCAATGTGAGTTTCGTATTATTTATTTGCTTTGGCTATATTGAATTATCACGCCGGCAGAACAAAAACGACGACAATATTTTACCACTGCCGTTTGTTACAGGTACCCTTGTAATATTGGGGCAGCTGGCAATTTTCCTCAATTTTATTTTTTGCCTGGTTACATTATTGCTGCTCGTTTTGAAGAAAAGAAAACCTGTACCCCAATGGGTTGTTATTATTAACTTCATATTTCTGTTAATACAATTTTATTATTTTTTCATATAGTAAGATAACACTGTGCATAATCTATTAAAAGATAAACCCACAAAACTATTTGTAATTTTCACAGCTTTTTTTGTGGCTAACGCCTTAATCGCGGAATGTATCGGGGGAAAGATATTTTCACTGGAAAAGTTATTTGGCCTATCACCTTCCCATTTCACCTTATTTGGTCAGAAGGATTTATCCTTTAACCTGACCTGTGGTGTTTTGCTATGGCCGCTTGAGTTTGTAATGACTGATATCGTCAATGAATATTATGGGCCAAAGGCCGTCAGAAGAATTTCCTATACCGCCGTAGCACTGATCACCTATGGATTTTTGATGTTTTATTTTGCCATGTCAGTACCTCCTGCTGATTTTTGGTATGGCACCGGGGTACAAAATGGTATACCTGATATGGACAAAGCATTTAACGGCATTTTCGGCCAGGGAATGTGGATTATTTTTGGAAGCCTGGTCGCCTTCTTAGTGAGCCAGATCGTGGATGTGACGGTATTTCATAAAATTAAGCAATACACCGGTGAAAAAAAAGTATGGCTCAGGGCAACCGGGTCAACATTCATATCACAATTGGTAGACAGTTTTATAGTATTGTTCATCGCTTTTAAAATAGGTAAGGACTGGAGCTGGCAGTTGGTACTGGCCATTTGCCTCGTTAACTATGCCTATAAATTTACGATGGCCATCATTTTAACACCGCTCATTTACCTTGCGCAGAAATGGATTGAAAAATATTTAGGCCACGAGACTGCTATTTCAATGAAACAGGTTGCAATGGGCCGGGAACATTGATTGGTTAGCATTACCTGCATCTCGCCTTTTCATGTACTGTCCGGCACCGGCAATATTTTATTTTTTGGGAATTCCCAGGGAGGGAGGCAATAAAAAAAGCATGTCTTCTGTCATGCTAGATAAGATCGGAAAAATTTATATGTGGTTTAAATAATCAATTTATTAGTTCAACCATCTTCTCATTTGTAACGAGGTACGTTGTCTCTTTTGACGATTCCACATATCAACAGCACCAAAGGTCCGGATTAAATCCTCTTGCCTTACATCAGTGGCAACTGTTTCTTTTGTTTCTTGGAATAATTCTTCCAGTTTTTGATCTTTGTTTAAGGTAATAACACCCATAGTGTCACTTTTCATATCTCTAATTTTAATTTACTAATTTATATCCGCGGTAACCAGTTGTAATGGCGCATTCCGCGAATTTTCCTTAGCAAGCAATAGTTAGAGAAACAATAAATACTCTATAATTACTGTTTTGCGGCGCAAAGATAAAGCTTTATGAATTCCTGACAAAATTATTTAAGGTTTAATTGTTAAAATGCAGCTTAATGATTTTCATCGCCATTCTTGTGTGTCGAAGAAAAATGAATGTGAAACATAAAAGCATGCTCGTTATCGCTCACCAAAGGCCTTTTCAGAAGAATATTTCATCTTAAATAAATATACCCTGCCAGCAACCGTACCTATCAGGTAGTAATACGATTACAAAGAGTTTTTTCGTAATTTAGGTAACAATACATTGCAGTGTGTATAAAAAAACA
>JBBJMD010000262.1:0-4553 GCA_037719925.1 Ferruginibacter sp. | reverse complement strand
TTCGTTTCCAGTAAAAAATTTTTTACCTTTACCATATCCTGAACCGGGATGCCTTCCGTAATACAAACCACCAATGCTATGCCCGCATCGGCAGCTTCCATAATGGCATCAGCTGCAAAAGCGGGCGGAACAAAAATAATGCTCACATCCGCACCCGTGGATTTCACAGCATCGGCCACCGTGTTAAAGACAGGCTTTTCCAAATGGTTGCTGCCGCCCTTTCCGGGAGTAACGCCGCCAACAACATTGGTGCCGTATTCTATCATCTGTGTAGCATGAAAGGTTCCTTCTGTACCGGTAAAACCCTGTACAATAACTTTGGAATTTTTATTTACGAGAACTGACATTTTAATAATAAATATTAGGAATGAAAAATTATAAATTTCTTCAAAGATAGGGGAGTAATCAGCAACTTAGAAATTGTAAAATTGCAAAACCAGGATCCGGGTTTCCCTATTTATGGTGTCACATGTTCACCATGCCGAATTCACCTTTTCAAATTATTTTATCTCTTCACCATTGTTCAGCATCTCTTCCATATTCCTGTCGTCGGCGATAATGCCTTTTGCTTCCAGCATACGCATGTCTTTGGCATCCTGCAAAAACTTGGAAGCGAAAATAAATGCATTGAGACGTTCATTCTTTGAAAAAATAATTTGTTCATTGTTGCCATCCCATTCCTTCTGTCCTTCGAACATGTATAAAATATTCTCGCCGATCTCCATAACACTGTTCATGTCATGCGTATTGATCACCGTTGTCATTTTAAACTCTTTCGTGATATCATAAATCAATTTATCAATAACCATACTCGTTTGGGGGTCCAGGCCCGAGTTGGGCTCATCACAAAAAAGATACTTCGGGTTAAGCACGATGGCCCTGGCAATTCCCACTCGTTTTTTCATGCCACCACTTATTTCTGCAGGGAACTTTTTATTTGCATCCTCTAAATTTACCCTCGCAAGAACTTCGTTGACCCGTTTTTGTTTTTCTGAACGATTCATCCTGGAAAACATTTCCAATGGGAACATTATATTTTGCTCTACCGTCATACTGTCAAATAGGGCGGATCCCTGGAACAGCATACCGATCTGCTGCCGAAGCTCTTTCCTGTTATCGTCGATCATATCGGTAAAATTGGTGCCATCATAAATGATCTCTCCGCTGTCCGGTTCGAACAACCCTACCAGGCATTTTTGCAAAACGGTTTTGCCACTCCCGCTCGTTCCAATGATAAGGTTGCACATACCCGTTTCCATTACATGACTTACATCATTCAGTACTATTTTTTCACCAAAGCTTTTGTGTATATTTTTAAACTCGATCATAAAATCAGGCAGCAGGGTTTAAGAGAAGTTGGGTCAATATATAATCGGCAAAAAGGATCATGATACAACTGACCACCACGCTTTTTGTACTGCTCCTTCCTATTTCCAATGCGCCCCCGGTTACATAATATCCGTAGTACGCGGGGATGCTGCTAATGATAAAGGCAAAAGTGTAAGATTTGATTAATGCGAAGGTTACATTGTAGGGAACAAAGTTTTCAAGGAGGCCCCTGTCAAAAGTATCGGTCGACAAAATATTTGAAGCCGTTCCTGCGAGGCGGCCTCCCCAGATCCCCAATACCATCGCGATGATCACCAGCATAGGAAGGGTAAGTAATGCAGCCGCAATTTTAGGCATCACTAAATACGACTTGGTATTGATGCCCATGATTTCGAGTGCGTCAATTTGTTCACTTACCCTCATATTACCTAATTCACTCGCGATTTTACTACCGATTACACCAGCCAGTACGATACAGACAAGCGTAGGTGCGAATTCCAGGATAACGGTATCCCTGACAATCTGGGCAATCGTCGTTTTGGGAATAATCGGGCTTACTAACTGGTAAGCAGTCTGAACTGCACTAACAGCGCCAATAAATACTGAAATGATAGAAACAATGCCCAATGAACGAATACCGATATCCGAGCACTGGTGCATAAATTCTTTCCAATACATCTTTGTATTCTCCGGCCTTGTAAACATTCCTTTTAACATCATGAGGTAGCGGCCGAAGTGTCTGAAAAAGTCCATGGGGCAAATTTATTGAAAAAGGTAGTAAATAAGGTTGATTATTTAGGCATGGTCAAATAAATACAAATGATCCATTTTTAGAGATCATGATGCTTTAATTGTTCCTGTCAGAAATTAGCAACTCTTTCAAATGCTGGTACATCAGTTGGGGCATAGTGATACACTTTAGAAACAGGGGGTTATTATTGTGATGCTGTGATAACTCAGCTGCGAGTTGCTTTATTTTCGGCTCCGTGGAAAGGGGGTCATCTGCAGCCGCCACCCGAAGATCTCTCAGGCGCTGTCGCTCAGATTTGATACGCCGGATGATCTGTGACCTTTCTTCCTGCTGGTATTGGCTGATCACTTCTTTATTCAGGTATTGTTTTACCAACTCTACGAAAACAAGGTTTTCTTTAAAGAACTGGGGCAGGTAATTATTCTTACTGCCTTCATAAGATTGCTGGTCAAAATCAATGGACCTTATTTTAAACTGCACATCATCAAAATCCTGCGTGATATCAAAGATAAAATTATAACTACGCATATCGCCCAGGAGGCGGAGGAAACACCGTTCATTAAACTTAACAAATTCCTTCGCGATCCTTTTAGGATTAAATTCCAACCTTTTAAGGTAATGCGTAATAAACATATCCCCTGGCACACCCGAAATATGTTCTTCAACGACCGTGTTACCGTCAACCAGGAAATTCATGAAGTTAGGGGACAGCAAGTGCTCGAGTTCCATTCCAAAAATACGCGAAGAGTCCGCTACCTTAATATAAAAATAATCGTACACCTCGTTGTAATTATTTACTATTTTGATCCGGAAGGGTTTTGAATTACCAAAAAGACAATAGTCGATGCGCTCAATGTACAGGTGCTCTTCCGCCTGGGTATGCCCGCTTGATTTCAATATTGAATAGGTTCTTTTAAGCGCAGCATGTATTTCATCCGTAAGAGAAGGGTTGTAAAATACCGATTCCCATAAAGTATCTTTTCCATTGCTGTCCAGTACGGGCATCCCGGTATTGAAATGTTTTAACGTATCGTAAGAAATGGGGAGGGGCACCTCCCGCCCATAACTTTTCAGGTACCTTCTAAAAGATTTGCTTATGATAAAAGGGATCTTCTTTTTCGAAACATGGTCTTTGTTCTCCATATATTATTTGCGCCAATTATTTAGACATTTACACGAATTTATCAGACCAGTCAGGTATTAATTGGAAGTATTCACTTTAAAAATAATTTCCTGTTACTTATTAAAAAAAGGCTACAGTTCGTGGGAAGTCCGCTTGAATTGTTTCCACCACCTGCTTTTACTGATGGCAGCCTGGGTATCCGATTCGCATTTCATTTGCGCATCTACCACTGCTATCAGCACCATATTAAAAATAGAGCGGATAGAGCTTCCCAACTGCAAAACATGGACGGGCTTTTTCAAGCCCAGTAAAACCGGGCCGATTGAATCGGCGCCGCCTATTTCCTGCAATAAATTATAGGCGATATTGCCGGCCGCAAGGTTGGGGAAGATCAATGTATTTACTTCACCGTCGAGCAACTCGGTAAAAGGATAGTTGTCCTTTAAAATTTCTTTGTTAAAAGCGAGTATACCCTGTACCTCGCCGTCACAAATAAGCGAAGGGTCTTTTGCCTTTACCAGTTCCCTTGCCTCCCTCACAAGATCGGCTTCCGGTGAATTGCTGCTGCCAAAATTTGAGTAAGAGAGCATCGCTATGCGCGGTACGATATTAAATTGCCTGACCTCTTTAGCCGTAAGTAGCGTTATTTCTGCCAGTTCCTCGGCGGTAGGATTAAAATTAATCGTGGTATCTGCCAGGAACAACGGACCTTTTTTGGTGAGGAGGATGTACATCCCGGCAATTTTTTTCACCCCTATCTCGGTACCGATGGTTTGTATGGCAGGCCGTATGGTGTCGGGATAATTCCTGGTTAACCCACTGATCATGCAATCCGCTTCGCCACTTTCCACAAGCATACAACCGAAATAATTGCGGTCTTTCATTATTTTATCGGCTTCGTGCCTGTTTGAACCTTTACGTTGCCTTCTTAAATAAAACATTTCAGCGAAATGCTGCCTCAATTCTTCGGTATCATCTGCTTTTGGATCCATAATGGGTATATCTTCCAGGTCGATGCCATTATCCAGCGCCAGTTTCAATATCCTTTTTGTATCACCCAGTAAAATAGGATAGCCTACCCCTTCCTCCACTACCAATTGAGCTACTTTTAAAATTTTAATATTTTCCGCATCTGCAAACACCACTCTCTTAGGGTCTTTCCTGGACTTGTTGCCGATCACGCGGCTTAGCTGGTTATCCAGGCCCAGCCGTTTGTTCAGTTCCAGTTTGTACATTTCCCAGTCAAGGATGGGATATTTGGCTACACCGCTTTCCATAGCTGCCTGGGCCACGGCCGGGGCAACCGTAGAAAGCAGGCGCGGATCCAGTGGTTTGGGAATTATATAATCA
>JBBJMD010000261.1:0-4559 GCA_037719925.1 Ferruginibacter sp. | reverse complement strand
GTTGCAAGGTAAAATCTTTCAATCATCATTACAGAGCCATTGCTGATCTGGGCAGGCCAATGTTCCTGGTTTTTTAAAATTGTTTGCAGTGTCTGCTGAATACCCTTAATAGCTTCGATACTATTGAGTGGACTGGTGAAATTATCATACAGCTTATCCCTTCCTCCTACGGTACGGCATAGGTTTAGTTTATTAAATACCGAAAAATCTTCAGCAACATTCAATATCGCCAGGTCGGTTAATGTGGTTTTATCTGTTTCCATATGATAAGTAAGCCCCGCCACGCCCCGGTGGCGGATAAGGAAGGAGCCTGCATATTACCGTGCTTTTTGTCTTTTTAATTTTCTAGTTCTTTTTCCGACGGCCTCCAGCTTCAGTTCACGGTATTGCTGGTGCACCCGCTATGCTTAGGGGTAGCGTGAGGAGCTGGTGGGGCGGTCGAATTGTAACCTTTGCCCCTTTATAGATTCATCCCATACCCCATTTCCATAAATCATCCTTCCGTTAACAAAAGTCTTTTCAATGGCCGCGGGAAAACTGAACCCCTCCAGTGGGCTCCAGCCACATTTATATAAAATATTCTCCTTACTAACGGTAGTGGTTGCACGAAGATTAGCAACTACCAGGTCCGCAAAATATCCTTCCCGGATAAAACCTCTCTCTTTAACCTGGAAACAGGTTGCTACCGCATGGCTCATTTTCCCCACGATTTTTTCAAGGCTTATTGCCCCCTGGCTGTAATAATAAAGCATCAGCAATAAAGGGTGCTGCACCAGGGGGAGACCGGCATGCGCGTGTTCATAACCCCCTTCTTTTTCTTCCAACAAATGCGGGGCGTGGTCAGTAGCGATAATATCCAGCCGATCATCCAGCAGCGCCTGCCACAACGCTTTTTTATTGTGGGGTGATTTTATTGCAGGGTTGCATTTTATTTTATATCCTAAACGTTCGTAATCTTCAGCGGTGAAATGTAAATGATGCACACATACTTCAGCGGTAATTTTCTTTTCTTTCAGCGGCAGCATATTATCAAATAACTGCAGTTCCTTTTCTGTACTGATATGCAGGATATGCAAGCGCGTATTGTATTTTTTGGCGATTTGTATGGCCGCCAAAGAAGACTCATAACAGGCATTGTCATCCCTGATCAATCCATGATCGGACGGCGACAAAATTCCTTTTTCTTTCTTTAACCGTTCATAATTTTCTTTAATAATTTTTTCATCCTCACAATGGGTGGCGATCAGCAGTTCGCTCTCCCTGAAAATTTTTTCCAGCGTTCCATAATTATCTACCAGCATGTTACCAGTGCTGGCGCCCATGAAAATCTTTATGCCGCAAACGTCCGTTTTACGGCCGTTAATTTTTAATACTTCTGCCGCATTGGTATTACTGACCCCCATGAAAAAGGAGTAATTTGCCAGCGAGGATTGTGAAGCTACCTGGTATTTATCTTCCAGTAATTCGGGGGTGAGGGCATTGGGGATTGTATTGGGCATTTCCATAAAACTGGTTACCCCGCCGGCTACGGCCGCTTTACTCTCTGAATAGATCGTAGCCTTATGCGTAAGGCCAGGCTCCCTGAAATGCACCTGGTCATCAATGACCCCGGGCAATAAATGCTTTCCTTCGCCGATTATTTCCGATACGTTTCCAGTTACCCCAAGGGTTGATCCGATTTTTTCTATTCTGTCTCCCTTTACCAGTATATCCGCATGTTCAATTTTGCCTTCATTCACCATCGCAATGTTCTTAAAAAGGTATCTTTGCATATCTTGAAAATATACGAGTTCTGTTAATCAAACAAATCCGATGCAAATTATCAAAACCTTACTCAAACTATTCGTTTTTATTTGCCCGTTTTTTGCGACGGCTCAATCTACCTTCCTGCCCCAGGGTGATAAAGGATACCAATTTATTGACCGACTCGAAATAAAACAACAAAGAAATACCGGCCTCAATTTTTCCACGCTAAAACCGTACAACCGGAAATATATCGTCGCCCAGGCCGGGATGATTGACAGCCTCAATAAATCAGGTGCCAATTCACTTACCGTTGCCGAAGATGATCGCGTAAAGCTAACCCGGGTGGATGAATATAATATGAACAGTTTTTTGATGAACAATACGGAATGGGTAACGGGTTCAAAGGAAAGCTTTGTAAGCAAACGGCCCATTCTTAAGTCGCTGTATACAACTAAAGCCAACCTGATCGAAGTAAATAAGAAAGATTTTTTCCTGGCCATTAATCCAATATTACAGGTGCATGCCGGAAAAGAGCAGGGTAATGATGACATGATCTATTTGAATACGCGGGGTATCAATGCCCGTGGAATGATATCAAAAAAGATCGGGTTCTTTACAAGCATTACAGACAACCAGGAAAGGGGCCCGAAATTTTTCCAGCAGCGTGTTGCTGATTTCAGGGCCGTACCGGGCGTCGGATTCTATAAAACCTTTAAAACAAATGGGGTTGATTATTTCGATGCCAGGGGATATATCACATTTAACGCAGCAAAATATATTGATATACAATTTGGATTCGACAAAAATTTTATTGGTAATGGCTACAGAAGTTTATTCATCAGCGACTTTGGCAACAGTTATCTTTTTTTAAAACTTAATACCAAGATATGGAAATTCAATTACCAGAATTTGTTCATGGAACTGCAGCCCCAATATATAAAAACCGGGGATACCTTACTTGACAAAAAATACGCGGCCATACATCACCTCAGTATTAATCTTACCAAATGGTTGAACGTCGGTTTATTTGAGGGCATTGTTTTTGGAAGAAAAAATCATTTTGAATTTCAATACATGAACCCCATTATATTTTACCGTCATGTGGAAGGAACGATCGGGAGCCCTGACAATGCCCTCGCCGGATTTGATTTCAAAGCAAATGTGGCGCACCGGTTTCAAATTTACGGGCAGGTTTTATTAGATGAATTTAAACTGGACAGGATTAAAGCCAATACGGGCTGGTGGGCAAATAAATGGGGCCTGCAACTGGGTGCCAAATATATTGATGCATTTGGCGTACCTAACCTCGACCTGCAGATCGAGTCCAACCGGGTGAGGCCATTTACCTATTCGCATTATTCTATGGTGGCTAATTACACGCATTACAACCAGCCGCTGGCTCATCCTTTAGGGGCCAATTTCCAGGAACTGATCGGGATACTGCGTTACCAGCCTGCTCCGCGGTGGTACATCTATGGAAAGATCATATATTATAAACAGGGCCTCGATAGTTTAAGCGGAAGGAATTTTGGCAGCAATCCTTTTTTGGATAACACAAGCCGTACGGAGGATTATGGCTACAACATCGGGAGTGGCCGAAAAGCTACCTGTTTTAATGGAACACTGCAAGTATCCTACGAGTTAAGAGAAAATTTATATGTTGACCTTACCGCACAAAAACGTAATTACAAAATTGAAAACTCAACCAGCCAGAATATAACATTGGTTACAGCCGGCATACGTTTTAACATTATGAAAAGGGAATACGATTATTAAGTTAGGGATCTTTCCGGGAAGATGAAATAATGAGTCTTTATTATTCAACCGTTAATGAAAGGGAGATCATGCGGGAATTGATCTTATCTATATTGTTTGAGAATTTGAGCGCCGGGTTGCGGCTATGCAAATTAGAAAGCCCCCAGCTTACTTTCAATTCAGGAGATAATACAAAAAAAGGAAAATACAAGTGGAAGCCTATACCACCTTCAATACTATAATCGAGCTTATTTAATTTGATCAGATCGTCTGCATTCTTTTTACCCGCATTAGCGGCCATATCATATTCGAACTTTACACCCGCAATCGTGTACACCTTCAGGTTATCAATGCGGTCACTGCTGAATTTTACCTGCAAGGGCAGCGTTAACGTAATTGACTGTACCTTCTTAAGCGTCAGGTTACTTTCGCCCAGTGGTGCATCCGGGTACGTTAAACCATATTCAAAAGACTTTTCGCTAAAAGTAAGATTCAACGGATAGGTACGAAAATCAAAATGAGAACCGAGGTTTATATTTACAAGCCAGGCAAGATTGATACCGGTACTATTGATGCTTTCAATTACCATCACGCTATCCTGGTTTAAAAACTGCGGGTGATGTGTGAAACTAAAATGGGATTTATTCATGCCCAGGTTGATACCGAAATGAAACGGCTTGTCATCATGATCGGGCTTGTTAATGCCGCCAAACCGCAACTGCGAAAAGCAGATAACCGGGCATAGTGCAATAATGATAATGCTAATTATTATTTTTCTCCGCAATAGATGCTGCATATTCCAAAGCTCAGGGGTTTACAATAAGTGTTTGTGTATCCCAGTTTGTCTAAGATAGTAGTAAAGTTTTTGCCTTCTGGAAATTTTTTAATTGATTCATCAAGATACTTATATGCATTGCGGTTTTTCGAAAACAATTTGCCCATATTGGGCGCCACTACGTTCATGTACAACTGGTAGAAATGCTTTACCAGGATCATTTTTGGTTTGCTAAACTCGAGCACCACCAGCCGGCCTTTAGGCCTTAAAACTCTTTTAATTT
>JBBJMD010000260.1:0-4567 GCA_037719925.1 Ferruginibacter sp. | reverse complement strand
CGGTTCAGCAATTAAAAGAATGGAATAACCTCACGTCAGAAGAATTAAGGATCGGGCAGCAATTGATCGTAGGTAAGTAAATATAAATTAGGGGGGTAACCGCCGCGCGTGTGTTATTGAGGTATAATGATTGCACCAAAATACGATACTCCCTAAACCAAACGCTCATGTCAGTTATACTTGTAAATGAAAAAAAATTCCAGCCATATATAAGTGCGGCTGAAATTAACGAGCGTATTAAGGCCTTAGCAACCCGGATCAATACCGATTACCAGGACAAACGTCCCATCTTCATAGCTATTTTGAACGGCTCGTTTATGTTTGCATCTGATTTGTTTAAAAAAATATCTATTGATGCGGAGATATGTTTTATAAAGCTGGCATCTTATAAAGGAACCCGTTCAACAGGAAATGTAATTACTTCTATCGGTCTTGATGAACCGCTGCAGAACCGCCATGTGGTGATAATAGAAGATATTGTAGACACAGGCAACACGCTCAATAAATTTTTACCACAGCTCATTAACCAGCAACCTGCCTCTTTAAAGATCGCGGCGCGTTACATAAACCGGAAGCTTGCCTTCCCGATAGCATAGACTACTTAGGTTTTAGCGTTCTGATAAATCCTGTTGGGGTTTGAGCTCGATTTTATGACGGCCGGAACCTGCCGGAGATTTATCAATTAATGGAAGAATAACCTGTAAGCTTACTCTGGGGTTTGTTGCAGCTGTAATATTTTTATTGACGTAACTTTAGCCTGTTGAAAAAGCTGTTTGCATATACGTTAACTTATTGTCTTCTCCTTACTATCAGCGCTCAATATTATCTACGAGGCGAAATAGTGGATGAAAAAGTTGCCGCTTCAAAATGTGAAGATAGTATTGCGCTCCAGCCCGATGCTTTATTATTCCGGCACATCCGGCGGCTTTGGCATTACCACCAATACTTTGAATGATTCCCTCACCGCAAGTTTGGATGGTTACGAAACCATCTGTGTAAGTATCAGGGCGGATGTTTTCCAATCGTTCACCTTGAAGGCGTTATCTTCCAATGCAAGCAAATCCCGCCGGCATTTAATTTCAATGACCACCGACCAGACCCGTTCTTATAAATTTCATTCGTACATTAGTGATGAATCTTATTTTTCCCTGGTAGAAAATGAAGAAGTAAATGCGAAAAAATTTCCGAATACTGCTTTTTCGCTGAATGTAAATAAAGCCTCCTACAGTAATATTCGCAGGTTCCTGCACATGAATAGTGTGGTGCCTCCTGATGCTGTTCGGATTGAAGAGCTTTTGAATTATTTTAACCTCCATTATTCCGAACCGGCCAAAGATGAAACATTCAAAATAGAGTCGCAGTATTCAGATTGCCCATGGAATGTAAAAAATAAATTACTTTTTCTAAACGTAAGTGCCCGTAAACTTAACATGGAAAATGTTCCACCCTGCAACCTCGTATTTTTGATCGATGCATCGGGCAGTATGGACATGCCCAACAGGCTGCCGTTAGTAAAGGCTGCCTTCCAGATGCTCGTAAAAAATCTCCGGGCGAAGGACACCGTATCTATTGTTATTTATGGCGGTACCGTATCCGTATGGCTGCCGCCTACAAGTGGTGATGAAAAACAAAAAATTACCCAGTCAATAGAAGAGCTAAGTGCTGAAGGAGATACGCCAGGTGAATCTGCCATAAGAATGGCTTATCATGTTGCCGAGAAAACTTTTATAAAAGGTGGGAACAACAGGGTGATTCTGGCAACAGACGGAGATTTCAACGTAGGAGAAACCTCTGAGCGTGCCCTGGAAGACCTGATAACTAAAGAGCGGCAATCCGGGGTGTACCTTACGTGTTTGGGAGTGGGTATGGGTAACTTTAAGGATTCAAAGCTGGAAACGCTTTCCAAACGGGGCAATGGAAATTATGCATACCTGGATGATATCAGGGAAGCCGAGAAAGTGCTGGTGAAGGAAGTAACCCAAACTTTTTTTGCGGTTGCGGATAATGTCTTTTTAAACGTTCATTTTGATCCGGATATAATAAAGCAATACCGTTTGATCGGTTTCGATAATAAACGCGATGCCATTGCTGATTCTACGGGAGACCTGGAAGGAGGAGAAGTTGGAAGCGGCAATAGCGTTATGGCCATTTTTGAAGTAGAGCCACAGGTACATGATTCAACAGGTTTTGTGGCATCACCATCCGTTGTTGCCCGGGTTTCTTTGAATTACGGATTAAATAATGATGATAAGATTAAGAATGAAATAAAATTTGATTGTGCCGATAATTTTAGGGGTTTTAGCGCAATTAATAAAGATTACCGGTTAGCTGCGGCTATTGCCATGTTTGGTATGAAGCTCAGGCAATCGAGATATCTCGGGGATATAAAATGGAGCGATATAGAAGATATCGCTTTAAGCACTTACGATTCCAAGGATTACCTGCAGAATGAATTTGTTCGCCTGGTTACCATTGCAAAAAAGATGTACCCTAAAAAGAAAAAAAATAAACGCGATTAATCGCGTCAGCTGAACATTTCCCTTACTTTATCAAAGAAAGACTTATCTCCTTTTTCAGGCTTTGGTTGAAAATTAATACTATCCTGCATTTTTTCCAGCATGCTTTTTTCTTCTGAATTGACGTGCTGCGGGGTCCAGATATTCACATGAATTAACTGGTCGCCTTTTTCGTAACTGTTAACCGCAGGAAAACCTTTTCCTTTCAAGCGGAAAATTTTACCGCTTTGGGTGCCGGGTGGAATTTTAATTTTTGCTTTGCCGTCAATAGTTGGCACCTCCACATTAGTGCCAAAAACAGCTTCGGGAAAGGATAGATGAAGGTCAAAAGCTACATTTAATCCATCACGGTGTAGTTCCGCATGCGCTTCTTCTTCAATTAAAACAATGAGGTCGCCATAGTTGCCACCTCTTTCCCCGGCATTGCCTTTACCATTCATGCTGAGCTGCATACCTTCCTGAACGCCTGCAGGTATTTCGATAGTGACCGTTTCTTCCCCATATACCCTTCCCTCACCTTTGCAGGCTGTACATTTGTTAGCGATGGTACTTCCTTCTCCATTGCAGGTGGGACAGGTCGTTACTGTTTGCATCTGGCCCAAAAATGTGTTTTGCACTCGCCTCACCTGGCCACTTCCGCTGCAGGTATTACAGGTCTGCACGCTGTTTTTATCTTTTGCACCGCTACCGGTGCAGGTGGTACAGGTTACATGTTTCTTAACTTTCACGGTCTTGGTGGCTCCTTTGGCCATTTCCTCGTAGTTAAGCTTAATCTTAATCCGAAGATTGCTTCCTTTTACTCCGCGGGGCCGTCCGCCGGAAGAACGCCGTCCTCCTCCGCCCCCAAACAAATTGCCAAAAGGGCTTTCTTCCCCAAAAATGTCCCCGAACTGGCTGAAAATATCATCCATGTTCATATTGCTGCCACCGGAACTGCCACTCCCGCCACGGCCCTGACTAAAGGCATTATGCCCAAAACGGTCATACTGCGCCTTTTTATCGGTATCGCTGAGTATTTCATATGCCTCGGCTGCCTCTTTAAATTTCTCTTCCGAGGATTTATCACCAGGATTTCGGTCTGGGTGGAACTGCATCGCTACTTTACGGTATGCTTTCTTTATTTCATCCTGGGACGCAGCTTTTGTAACACCCAAAATCTCATAAAAATCTCTCTTCATAATACTATTATAATATGCTTTTTGCTAATGCCCTTACCTGCAAATTGACCAGGATGCTACCGTTTTAACCGCAAATTCTCCATGAGCATTTTAGCTAATTTACTTCCCCACCACCACTTTTGCAAAGCGGATGATCTTGTCGTTTAAATAATAACCCTTTTGTACCTCATCCACTACTTTATCAACAAGGTTGGCAGCAGGTGCGGGTATTTCTGTAATAGCTTCGTGTTTTTCCACATCGAAATTCGTGTTGACACTTTCCATTGCCTTCAATCCCCTGGCCTGCAGGGTATTCCTTAGTTTTCCGAATACCAATTGGATACCCTCCCGGATCTGATGAAGGTCATTGCCCGACTGGATTTGTTTTTCCGCTCTGTCACAATCATCTAATACATCGAGTAGTGAAGTAATTACTTCCCTGCCCGCTGTCTGTATCAATTCCACTCGTTCCTTGGCACTCCTTCTTTTAAAATTGTCAAATTCAGCAAATAACCGGATATACTTGTCTTTCTGCTCATCAAGTTCCGCCTGCAATTTGTCAACTGCATTTTCAGCTTCGGGATTGCTCAGGTGGTTATTGCCCGGGATATCAGCATCCGAATTGATATTCATATCTGAAAGATCCTGTATTGCTTCATCTGTGATTGCCTGTTCTTGAGTCATGTCTTTTGCGTTTTCTTCCATAATAAAAATGTTAAGGTCCATTACCTCATCAAAGGGAGATAAGGCAGCAGGTAAAATTGTTTGCAAAGGTACGATTGTCAAACATTTTGCCAAGCCTTCTTTTGCGGTCAAATTGACAACTTTTGATATAATTTACTATTGTCCGAGATAAATAATGAAAAAAGGTAGTAAAAGGGGGCAGTAGCCCCC